>DASRXE010000150.1:0-2514 GCA_035654315.1 Brevundimonas sp. | reverse complement strand
CGCCGCCGCCGCCGCCGCCGCCGGCGGAACCCCCTCCCCCACCGTCGTGGCCGACGCCTGAGGCGACGGCGCCGCCCCCGCCTCCGCCTCCGCCCGCCCAATGCAGCGACGGAAAGGGCGACAGCTCACCGGAGGTCCCCGATGAACCAGAGCCCCCCGCGCCGCCGATCGCCTTGACCGCCAAAGCGCCGCCGTCGCCGCCAGGCCCGCTCGCGCGAACGGTCCCCGAACCATCGAGACCGCCGCCTCCCCCGCCGCCGCCAGGCGCCGCCGGCTGATCGAGGCTTCGGCCCTGCCCGGCTGTCGCCGTGACGCTGGACGCGCCGCCGCCGTTGGAGTTGGGGGCCGCAGGAGCCGCGCCGCCGCCGGCGTCGCCCAGGCCCCCGCCGCCTCCGCCCATGGCGACCAGCAGGTCGGTAGGGCCAAGGCGGACCGCCGAGGATTCCCCCGAGGATCCGCTCGCGGCCGCGCCCCCTGCTCCGCCGGCGCCGACGACGATGCTTAAACCAGCCGCTACCTCCTCCGCCGCCCAGGTCGCCCGGCTGACGCCGCCGGCGCCGCCGCCGCCGCCGCCGAAGCGTGACCCGGAGTCCCCGAACGCGCCGGCGCCGCCTCCCCCTCCTCCGCCGATCGCCACGGCCTCGATGGTTCGGGCCCAGGCCGGGACGACATAGCCGCCGCTCGTGTTCAGGACGGTCGCCGCCCGTCGGGTCCCGCCGAGATCGAAGCTTACGCGCCCCGAGGCGCGGTCTACTGACCAGGCGTCGCGCCACACCGAACCGTCGGCGCTGACCTTCAGCCTCAGATCGTCGTCGCCGATCAGGCCGAGCTCGGCGCGGCCGCCCCAGTCGCTCTGGAACAGCAGCGACAGGACATCGGCCGGGCCTTCCTTGTTGAGGGTCAGTCGCAGGTCGCCGTCACCGCCGGCGCCCGCCTCGAGCGCAGTCCACAGCGCCTTGTTGAGCCTCGCCGCAAACGGGTTGGCCGCATCGGCGGTGGCGCCGAGGCCCAGCCGGGTCAGGGTCTGGAGCGCGCCCAGACGCGCGCCGAGCGGCGCCCAGGCCCCGCCGTCACGCACGATCAACTCGCCGGCGTCGGCGACCAGGACGACCAAGCCGTCGGGCGCCTCGACCACGCTCCAGCCGCCGGCCTCGGCGCGGATCAGCGCGCCTTCCGGCCGCCCGGCCCAGGCGGCGCCGGTCGCCTCCGCCGGCAGAATGTACAGCGCGCCGTCGGGCGCCTCGCCGGGCTGGGTCGAAACGGTCCGGCTGACCACCGCGGTCTGCACCAGGGCGTCCAGCCGGGTCAGGGCTTCGTTCAGCGTCACATGTTTTTGCATCTGGCCCGCCGCCAGATAGGGAAGGCCGAGGCGGGCGGTCTGGTCGTCGCTCATCAGAAAGTCTCCGAAACTGTGTCGAAGATCAGTCTGCGGCCGCGCGCTCCTGCGGCGGGTTCAGGACGCTGGCAAGCGCATAGAGTTGCACCAGATCAAAGACTTGGGCCGACGAATTATGAAGGCTCGAGCCGAAAAGGTAGCAATATATAACAGCGTTCAATCGTGTAGATAGACCACACGCTTGAGCCCGGGTCGGCGTCGCATCTCGGCGACATGGCGCTCGTGATCGCCCGATGCGCGGGCCTCGCGTTCATTGGCCTCGACCCAGTGGGTCGTCTCGATGTCCTTCTGCAGGGCCTTGGCCGCCATCAGGTGTCCAGGGAAGAAGAAGTCGACCACGTCAGGCGCGAACGGCACGACCTCTCCAACCGCCGTAGTGACGCTGTCGAGGCCCAGGTAGCCGGCCATCCGTGCGATGGTCGCGGGAGAGGCCTTCACCCGGAACGCCTGCATCAGCAGCCAGCCCGCGGCCCCGACGCTGTAAGCCGTGCCCACCACCGGGACCCATGTCAGCAGGCCGTCGAGGCCGATGCCGAAGGGGCCGATGCCAACGGCCCGGTCGGAGAGCTTCTTCACGCCCTCGACATTGGTCCAGATTTTCTCGATATCGCCGATGGTCCGTCTGGCCATGCCACCCCTCCGAAGCGAGACCGTAACGCGCCATGACGAGCCCCGTTCAACCGGAAACGCAAGCCCGGCCGGCGCGGGTGCGCCGGCGGGCCTTCGACGTGATCGGTCTGGGTCTCGTAGGCCCGCCGCTGGCCGTGGCGCTGGCCGGCCTTGCCGGTGTGGGCCATCGCTGGCCCGACATCCTGGCCCAGTTCACCGCTCCGGCCGCGGTGGCCACGGCACTGCTGGCGTTCGGCTTCCTTGTCCTCCGCCGGAGGCGATGGGCCGTGGGCGCCGTCGCCGTGCTGACGCTCCTGCTGGCGGCGGTTTGGCCACAGTGGTTCCCCGCCCGGGGAGCGGTCGAGGCCGGGGCTCCGGTCGTACGGCTGTACTCCGCCAACCTGTGGGCCCGGAACACTGACGTGGAGGCCATCACCGCCTCCATCCGGGACGCCGACGCCGACATCGTGGTGCTGATCGAATTGGGTGATGCGCCCGCGGGTCGGCTC
>DASRXE010000149.1:0-6909 GCA_035654315.1 Brevundimonas sp. | reverse complement strand
GCCCGAAAGCGCTGATGGTCCTCGGCCGCACGCTCCCGTCTTGGGGCGCAGGGTCGCGATCGACCCCCGGCGAGAGCGATCATCGGCACGTCTGTCTCAGTCAGCCGCCGGGCAGGCGATCGGCTGCTGGTACAGCACCGTGGCCGGCTCCAGCCGGCGGGCCTCGGCCAGCGCCGCCTCAGCCTCCTCGCAACGGCCGGCGCCGGCCAGGGCGGCGGCGAGGCTGTGGCGGACGGCGCCGATCTCCGGCGCCCCCTGCACCGCCTTTTCGCAGAACGGCAGGCCCTCGGCCGGACGCCCCGCCCGGACCAGGATGTAGCAGTGGTTGTTCAGATAACCCGCGTCCGTCGGCGCCGCCTTCACCGCCACCAGACTGGCCGCCAGCGCCCCGTCGAAATCGCCCAGCTGCTCCAGCACCAGCGCCAGGCTGCCGTAGCCGTCGGCGTCCTTGACCGGGAGGGCCCGGAAGGCCGCGAAGGCCTCCTCGAACATCGGGTCGCGGCCCGTCTTGAGGATCGGCAGCACCAGGCTGAGCAGGAAACGTCGCCCCTCCTCGTCCACCGGCGCCATCTGGCGCTGCATCTCATGGGCCGGGTCGTCAGACAGGATCAGCCACGCCATGCGGGCGTCGGCCGTGGCCTCCTTGTCGCGACCGACCTGCTGGAAGGTGTCGGCCCGGAAGGCGTGCAGGAAGACGTCGGAATAGGCCTCGTCCGCGCCCGCGGCCGCGTCGTACAGCCTTTCGGCCGCGCCATAGTCCCGGTTCAGATAGGCCTCCGTGGCCTGGTTCTGCCGGGCCAGCCGCTGCAGCGGAGAGCCCTCCGGCAGGGCCTCGGCGCAGGCGGCCCAGTCCGGCGCCACGCCGGGGGCGGGATCGCAGACGGCGGGAACCTCCTGCGGCGCGGCGGTCAGCATCAGGGCCAGAGCGAGCGCGATCATCGGGTCAGATCCGGGTCAGCCGCAGGTCGTGGTAGTCGTAGCTGAAGTCGGCGTCGGGCGAGACCGCCTTCATCGTCGCCGTCACCGGCCGGCCGTTTTCGACCTTGAAGGTGATGAAGGCGTCCTCCTCGCGCTTGTCGGGGAAGCGGGTGCGGAAGGTGTCCCCGTCGTAGGGCTCCAGCGGCCCCCGCAGGGCGGGCGTGTGGGAGAAGGCGAGGGTCAGCCGGTCGACCGCCGGCGGCCGGCCGGCGGCGCCCGCGACGAGGCGGCCGATGACGATGTCCCCGTACCAGGGGTCCCGCCACGTCCCGGCGTAGGCTTCCAGCGGCAACGAGGGCGGCGCCCCCGCCGCCTGTTTCGCATCGATCTCCGCCGCCGCCGCGATCGACCTGGCGTCGCTCTCGTCCCTCAGCCGGACGCTGTCGGCGATCCAGTCGAAGTCCGTCTTGCCCATGACGATGTCGGCGATCCCCGAGCGCAGGGCGCGCAGCAGAAAGCTCTCCTCGGCGTTGGAGAAGATCGAGAAGCCGGCGTCCCGCCCCGGGATCAGCACGGTCGCCGAAATCCCGCCCGGCGAGCCGCCGCCGTGGGTGATCATTCGCTCGCCGCGATAGTCCTGCACCTGGAAGCCCATGGCGTAGGTCGAGGCGATGGCGCGTCCCGGAAGCTCGGCGGTCGGTCCGGCCGACGAACCGATGATGATGTTCGGCCGCCACATCTCGCGGGCCGCGTCCTCCGAGAACAGCCTTGTCCCGTCGGGCAGCTCGCCCATGGCCAGCCTCAGGCCGATCCATTTGGCCCAGTCCGCCGCGGTGGTGCACAGCCCGCCCGCCGCGGCCGCCGAATCCCAGTTCCACACCTCGGCGATGGAGTCGGCGATCGGGACCATGTCGCCCTGATAGCGCAGCGGCGGTCCGATCCGGGCGTGCGGCAGGGCCGACTTCGCAGGATCGGCCAGGGTCGCCATCGGCACGGTCTCGCTCATGCCCAGCCGGTCGAGGATGCGGGTCTGGACGAAGTCCTCCCAGCGCATCCCCGAGGCCGCCGCCAGCACCTCGCCGGCGACCACGAACATCAGATTGCAATAGTGATAGCGGGCCCGGAATTGATCCTCGATCGGCACGAAGGGAACCGCCGCCATGACCTCCTCGCGGCTGCGGTCGCTGTTGGGCCAGAACAGCAGGTCGCCGGCCCCCAGCCCGAAGCCGGCGCGGTGGCTGAGGGTGTCGCGCACCGTGATCCGCTCGCCGATCACCGGGTCCGACAGGGTGAAGCCGGGCAGATAGGTCTTCACCGGCTCGTCCCACTTCACCTTGCCCTCGTCGACCATCATGGCCAGGGCGGCGGCGGTGACGTTCTTGGTGTTGGAGGCGATGGCGAAGACGGTGTGCTCGTCGGCCCGCGCCGCCTCGCCCTGCCTGCGCACGCCATAGCCGCGGGTCAGCACGGGCGTCCCGTCCTTGACCACCGCCACCGACACCGCCGGCTGGTCCGGGAAGGCGGCCAGGCACTGTTTCACATAGGCGTCCACCGCCGCCGCCAGCGCCTCGCCCGCCGGGGCCGGCCCGGTCTGGGCATGCGACAGCGAGGGCAGGGCGGCGACGCTTGCAGCGGACGAAACCAGCGCCGCGCGGCGCGTGAGGCGAATGGACATGAAGACGCTCCCGACGAACTCGGCGGAACGCTAGCCCGCCCCCACCCTCTCCGCCAAGCCGAAAAGGCCGCGTCGCCGGACCGGCGATTTCAGCGATTGCTCACGCCCCGCTCATGCCGCTTACGCCCGACTCCGGCTTGTGTGGTCGATGGAAGCGGGGCGAGGGCGCCTCGCGAGGGAGGATGCTGGAATGCCCGGACTCACAGGCTTCGGCGGCGCCATCAACACCGTCACGCGACGAGGCGGGCGGCCCGGCCGTCGGGATGAAGAAGATGTAACTGTCGGCGCCCCGGCACCGCTGATACCCGTTGGCGCGCCGCCAGAGCATCACAGCGCGGCCACATCGGATGGTCAGCTCATGAACGCTCTCAAAATCCTGCTGCTCGTCGGCACGGCGCTCGCCACTTCGTCAGGCGCGGCCTTGGCCCAGTCGACGCCGCCCGCGGCTCCCCCGCCCCAGACCCCGCCTCCGTCGCAGGACGCCGCCCCCGAAGAGGAAACCGAGGCCGAGGCCCAGGTCGAGGACGTGGTCGTCCAGGGCCGGACCACCGACGTCCGCACCTCCATCGACTCGGTCAGCTACAGCCTCGCGGACGACCTGCAGGCCGCCACCGGAACCCTGGCCGAGGCCCTGCGCAACATTCCCTCGGTCGAGGTCGACCCCGACGGCAATGTCAGCCTGCGCGGCGACGCCGGCGTCACCATCCTCGTCGACGGGCGGCCCTCGACCCAGTTCAACGGCCCCAGCCGCGGCCAGATGCTGCTGCAGATACCGGCCAGTCAGTACGCCCGCATCGAGGTGATGACCAACCCGTCGGCCGCCTACAGTCCCGAAGGCGGCGGCGGGGTCATCAACCTGATCTCCAAACCCAACGCGGTGCGCCCCGGGGCGACCACCACCGGCTCGATCCGCGCCAACATCGGCGACGACGGCCGCTACAATCTCGGCGGCAACATCGCCCATGTGGTCGGCAAGACGACTCTCACAGGCGACGTCGGCGTCCGCCACGACGGCTTCACCCAGGAGATCGATCGTCTGCGCACCCGCCTCGACGCCGGCTCGGGCCAGTTCCTCGAGTCGCGCCAGTCCCAGGTGATCGACGGCGCCTCGGACGTGCTCTTCGTGCGCCTCGCGGCCGAGCACAATCTCGATGACAAGACCCAGGTGGTGGTCGAGGCGCGGCATACCGATGTCGAAAGCCTCGCCGACGCCGTGGACCTCTATGAGGCGGACGACGCCGCCGGCGGCGTCGCCTCGGCCTATCGCCGCGACTCCAGCGGCGGCTTCCTCGGCCAGTTCTCGGGCGCCACGGCCCGGGTGCTGCGCCGCTTCGGCGACGACGGCCACGAGTGGTCCAACGAGGTCCGCTTCGACCGCAACCGCTTCACCTTCGGTTTCGACACCATCGTCGACCAGCAGATCCCCGCCGAGCCGCTCTTCTATGAGGACGTCGAGAACCAGAACCGTCAGAACATGCTGGGCGTCACCAGCGCCTATGTCCGCCCCTTCTCCGACGGCGGCCGGCTGCGTCTCGGCTACGAGCTGCAGGGCTTCGATCTGGAGCTCGACAATTCCTTCGCCCGCGGCCCGGCCCCGGACACCCTGACCCCGGACCCGACCGTCTCCAACGAGTTCCACGTCGATCAGGCGGTGCACGCTCTTTACGCCACCTGGGAGAAGCCGTTCAGCGAGAAGCTGTCGGCCCAGTTCGGCCTGCGTCTGGAACAGGCCAATATCGACCTCGACCAGGTGACGACCGACATCCAGTCGTCGAACGACTATTTCCGCGCCTATCCGACGCTGCACCTGTCCTGGACCATGGCCGAGGGCGAGACCCTGCGCGGCAGCTACAGCCGGCGCATCCAGCGTCCCGGCCCGCAGGACCTGAACCCCTTCCTGACCTACCAGGACAACCTCAACCGCCGCTCCGGCAACCCCGACCTGCTGCCGCAGGAGACCGACTCCTTCGAACTGTCGTGGCAGAAGCGGGTCCAGCAGACCTTCTACCAGGCGACCCTCTACTATCGCGACACCACCGACGCCTTCACCCCGGTGACCAGCGATCTCGGCGGGGGGATCTTCCTGACCCGGCCCGAGAACCTCGGCTCAAGCACCTCCACCGGGCTGGAGCTGGTCGCCAACGGCGCCCTGCATCCCAAGCTGCGCTACAACGCCAGCATCAACGCCTTCCGTCAGGAGATCGACGCCGCCGGCCTCCCCGGCGCCTCCGACCGCGAGGGCGACAGCGTCTCGGGCCGCCTGACCCTCAACTGGTCGCCGACCCAGAACGACTTCGTGCAGGTGTCCGGCATCTGGAGCGGCGACCAGCAGCTGGCCCAGGGCGTCCGCGAGACGGCCCAGCTGGTCAACCTCGGCTACCGGCGCAAGCTCAACAAGGACTGGTCCTTCCAGGCCACGGTGCGCGACCTGTTCGACGAGTTCGGCGCGACCACCCTCATCGAGACCCCGACCTTCACCGACCGCACCAGCATGACCTTCGGCGGCCGGGCGGCCTACATCGGCCTGACCTGGAGCTTCGGCTCCGGCCAGCGGCGGCCGGAGCAGTTCGACTTCTCGGCCCCGACGACGGGGAGCTGATCCCGGCGTGACGCGCCTCTTGCGTGTCCCGCGGGCCACACCCACCTGATCGGCAGCCGCACGGCGCGTCGCTTGCATGAGGGCGCGTCGGCGCAGATCCGCCATCAGGGGATGCCACGTGAATCTCGACCTCTACTCCGATCGCGCCAAACAGGCCGTCCAGTCGGCCCAGTCGCTGGCCCTCGCGCGCCGGCACCAGCAGTTCGCCCCCGAACACCTGCTCAAGGTGCTGCTCGAGGAGCGCGACGGCCTCGCCCGCAATCTGATCACCGCCGCCGGCGGCGACCCCGCCAAGGCCGAGTCCGCCACCGAAACCGCCCTCAGCAAGCGCGCCCAGGTCTCCGGCGGCTCGGGCCAGCTCTATCTGGACGGCGACACCGCCCGCGTCTTCGCCGCCGCCGAGGCCGCCTCGAAGAAGGCCGGCGACGCCTTCGTCACCACCGAACGCCTGCTCGGCGCCATCGCCCGCGAGGGGGGGGTCGCGGCGACCGTCCTCGCCTCCGTCGGCGCCACGCCCGAGAAACTCGACGAAGCCATCAACGAAATCCGCAAGGGCAAGACCGCCGACTCCGCCGGGGCGGAAGACGCCTACGACGCCCTCAAACGCTACGCCCGCGACCTGACCCTGGCCGCCCGCGACGGCAAGATCGACCCCGTCATCGGCCGCGACGAGGAGATCCGCCGCACCATCCAGGTCCTCGCCCGCCGCACCAAGAACAACCCCGTCCTGATCGGCGAGCCCGGCGTCGGCAAGACCGCCATCGTCGAGGGCCTGGCCCTGCGCATCGTCAACGGCGACGTGCCCGAAAGCCTCAAGGACAAGAAGGTGCTGTCGCTCGACATGGGCGCCCTGATCGCTGGCGCCAAATACCGCGGCGAGTTCGAGGAACGGCTCAAGGCGGTGCTGAACGAGGTCGCGGCCGCGGAAGGGCAGATCGTCCTGTTCATCGACGAGATGCACACCCTGGTCGGCGCCGGAAAGGGCGACGGCGCCATGGACGCCTCCAACCTGCTCAAGCCCGCCCTCGCCCGCGGCGAGCTGCACTGCGTCGGCGCCACCACCCTCGACGAATACCGCAAGCACGTCGAGAAGGACGCCGCCCTCGCCCGCCGCTTCCAGCCGGTCTTCGTCGAGGAGCCCAGCGTCGAGGACACGGTCTCCATCCTGCGCGGCCTGAAGGAGAAGTACGAGGTCCACCACGGCGTGCGCATCGCCGACGGCGCCATCGTCGCCGCCGCGACCCTGTCGAACCGCTACATCACCGACCGCTTCCTGCCCGACAAGGCCATCGACCTGATCGACGAGGCCGCGTCGCGCGTGCGCATGGCCGTCGACTCCAAGCCCGAGGCCCTCGACGAGATCGACCGCCGCGCCGTCCAGCTCAAGATCGAGCGCGAGGCCCTGAAGAAGGAGACCGATTCAGCCTCCAAGGCCCGCCTTGAAAAGCTGGACGAGGAGATCGCCGAGCTCGACGCCCAGTCCGACGACCTGACCGCCCGCTGGAAGGCCGAGAAGGAAAAGGTCGGCGCCGGCGCCCAGCTGCGCGAGACCCTCGACCGCCTGCGCGCCGAACTGGCCTCGGCCCAGCGCGCCGGCGACCTCGGCCGCGCCTCCGAGATCGCCTACGGCCAGATCCCCCAGATCGAGAAACAGCTGGCGGAGGCCGAGGCCAACGAAGCCGACAAGGCCGGCCCCCTGACCCCCGAGGTCGTCGAC
>DASRXE010000148.1:0-7030 GCA_035654315.1 Brevundimonas sp. | reverse complement strand
GCTGCGGTCGGCCAGACGGCCGGATTTCTGGACGGCGATGCGGAGCCGCCCCTGAACGGTGCTCATGATGCTGTCCTCAGGCTTTCAGGCGGTCCAGCACCAGGCGGTAGCCCTGGTGCGGCATTTCCTTGAGGAAGCGGGCGACGCGCACGACCGTGGTCGGGCTGGCCTGGGCCTCGGCGGCGATCTCGCGATAGGATTTGCCGCCGGCGTCGAGCAGGCGGGCCACCTCCCAGCGCTCGGCGAAGGCGCGCACCTCGGCCGGCGTGCACAGGTCGGCGAGGAAGGCGTCGACCTCGTCGCGGGTCTTAAGCGACAGCAGGGCGTCATAGAGGGCGACGCGGCTGCGCGCCGTGGCGGCGGCGTTGCGGGGGAGGGAGTCGATCATGGTTGTTCCACTATGCTGTAACAGTGGAACGGTCAAGGGGGAGTCGAGGGTCAGGGGTCGAGGGTCGAGGAAGAAGGATGAGCGGGGGTGGCGGGGCGCCCACTTACTCGCCCCTCGACCCCCGACCCTCGCCCCTCTATCTGCATCCCATGACCAAGGTTCTGATCATCGGCGCGGGACATGCGGGCGGGACGGTGGCGGCGTTGCTGCGGCAGTACCGGCATGAGGGCCCGATCGTGCTGATCGGGGAGGAGCCGGCGCCGCCCTATCAGCGGCCGCCGCTGTCGAAGGCGTGGTTGAAGGGCGAGGCCGATCTGGAGGCCCTGCTGCTGCGTCCGGAAAATTTCTACGCTGAACACGGGATTGAGCTACGGCTCGGCGTGACAGCGACGGCGATCGATGCCGCGGCGAAGACGGTGAGGTTCGGCGACGGGACGGTTGAAACATACGACGCGCTGATCCTCGCGACAGGATCAACGGCGCGGAGGCTGAGTCTCCCGGGCGCCGACCGGCCGGACCTGCTGGAGCTGCGGACGCTGGCCGACGCGGAGCGGCTGAAGGCGGCGTTGGGACCGGGGCGGCGGCTGGCGGTGGTCGGCGGCGGCTATGTCGGGCTGGAGGCGGCGGCCTCGGCGCGGGCGCTGGGGGCCGATGCGGTGATCATCGAGCGGATGGATCGGGTGCTGGCGCGGGTGGCCTCCCAGACGCTGTCAGACTTCTTCACCCGCTATCACCGGGACCATGGCGTCGAGGTGTTGACCTCGGCCGAGGTCACCGCCTTCGAGGATCGCGGGGTGCGGCTGGGCGATGGAAGGCTGATCGAGGCGGATGCCCTACTGGTCGGCGTGGGCGCCGTCGCCTGCGACCAGCTGGCCTCGACGGCGGGGCTGGCCTGCGAGACCGGGGTGGTCGTCGACGAGGCGGCGCGGACCTCGGACGCGGCCATCTGGGCCATCGGCGATGCGACGTTCCGGCCCGTCCCGACGCATGGCGGTCGGCGGCATCGGCTGGAGAGCGTGCCCAATGCGCTGGAGCAGGCGAAGCAGGCGGCGGCGGCCATCGCCGGTCGCCCGGCGCCGGCGCCGGAAGTGCCGTGGTTCTGGTCGGACCAGTATGACGTCAAGCTGCAGATCGCGGGCCTGCCCGGGGGAGCGGACCGTCAGGTGCTGCGGGGAGACCCGGAGGCGGCCGCGTTCGCGGTGTTCCACCTGGCCGGGGACAGGGTCGTCTGCGTCGAGGCGGTCAATGCTCCGGGCGAGTTCATGGCCGGGCGGCAGATGATCGGCCGCGGAACTCCGGTGGATCCCGCGAAGCTGGCGGATGCGGGTGTGTCGATGAAGGCGGTGGCGGCGGGCTGAGCCGACTCAGGCGGCGACGACGCCCGCCTTGCGGGATGGACCGTCCAGCCGCTCGACAAGCCCCTCGAAGGAGACGGGTCGGCCGATCAGATAGCCCTGCGCCATGTCGCAGCCCATACCGCGCAGCAGGGCGAGAGCGGTCGGCGTCTCGACCCCCTCGGCGGTGACCTTCATGCCGAGCCCGTGAGCCAGGTCGATGGTCGATTTGACCAGCAGGGCGTCGCGGGCCGAGTCGTCGAGGCCGAGGATGAAGCTCTTGTCGATCTTCAGTTCGTCGGCGCGGATCTGCTTCAGATAGGTCAGGGACGACAGACCTGAGCCGTAGTCGTCCAGCGACACCGAGATGCCGGCGCCGGAGAAGCGATCGAGGATGCGCAGGGCGACTTCGGGATTGCCGACCACGGCGGTCTCGGTGATTTCGAAGCACAGGCGTGCGCCGGAGGATTCCACCGCGGCGAGGGCGAAGTCGGCGAAGCTCTCGTCCGACAGCAGGCGACCGGACACATTGACCGAGACCATCAGGTGATGCCCGGCGCGCGCCAGCGCGGCCTGGTCGCGAATGGCCTGGTGGATGACCCATTCGGTGAGGGGACGAATGTGGCCGGTCTCCTCGGCCATGACCACGAACACGTCCGGCGAGACGCAGCCGCGCTTCGGGTGGGTCCAGCGGGCGAGCGCCTCGACCGCGGTAACGCCGTCGGCCCGGAAGTCGTATTTCGGTTGGTAGTTCAGCGAGAACTCGCCGTTGTCGAGCGCGGCCATCAGCTCGCTGATCAGCGACAGGTTGCCGGCGGGGTCGCCATAGAGCGCGGCGTCGAACCCCATGGCCCGACGATGGGCGGCGCGGGCCTGGTCGACGGCGATGGAGGCGCGATCGACGGGCGAGGCGACGTTCCGGTTGACCAGGCCGGTGCGGGCGAGCCCGGCGGTCAGGGCGATGTCGACCGGCGCGCCGTTCAGAATCACCGGCGCCTGGGCCGTCTCGCAGAGCCGGGCGGCGGTCTGCACGGCCTGTTCGTCGTCCTCGGCGTGCAGAACAAGGCCGAGGACGCCGGCGCCGACGCGGGCGACCCGCGCTCCTCCGCTGAGGCTGGAGAGGCGATGACCGACGGTGGTCAGCAATCCGGCCATGGAATCGTAGCCGATGGCGTTGCGCAGCACCTCGAAGCGGTCGACCCCAAACAGGATGACGTAGACCTGCGTGCCCGCGGCGGCCTGCCGCTCCAGCGACAGGCGATTGCCGAGACCCGTCTCCTGGTCGTGCAGGGCCATGTGGGTCAGGCGCGCGTCGTGATCGTGCGGAACCGACCGGCCCGTGGCGGGGGAAAGCAGCGCGGACAGGAACGCGAACGGGCGGCGCATCCCCTGCGCATAACCCAGTGTGATGAAGCGCTCGTAAACCGTACCCCGTTGCGACCTGTTCGCAATAACGCTTGCGTGGGGCGGCCAAGCTGATAATGCGAGCGCATCGCAATATCAATCAAGGCCCATTCCATGCTGTCCGGTCCCGACGCCCTCCGCGCTCTCCTGTTCGCTTCGAGCGCCGCCGGAATGCTGATCGCGGGGCCCACGCTGGCTGAACCCGGACCGGACGCCGGCGATCCGCAGGACGCGACCAACCTGGGCACGGTCACGGTCACGGGCGAGCCGGTTCGTCGCGAGCCACAGTCCCAGGAATTCGTCGCGCCGCTGGTCGACACGCCCCGGTCGGTGACCATCATCCCGCAGCAGATCATCGAACAGACTGCGGCGACGTCGCTGCAGGACATCCTGCGCACCTCGCCGGGGATCACCTTCGGGGCCGGCGAAGGCGGCCAGCCGCTCGCCGACCGGCCGTTCATCCGCGGTCAGTCCTCGGGCAACAACGTCTTCGTCGACGGCGTCCGCGACAGCGGCGGTCAGCAGCGCGAGGTGTTCAATCTTGAGCAGGTCGAGGTCATCAAGGGGCCCGACGCCGTCTATTCCGGCCGCGGCTCGGGCGGCGGCAGCATCAATCTGAGCTCCAAGGCGCCCCGCCTGACGGACTTCAGCCAACTGGGGCTGGGGGCGGGAACGGATGGCTATCTGCGCGGGACCATCGACCAGAACTGGAGGCTCGGCGAGACCGCCGGCCTGCGCCTGAACCTGATGGGCGCTGGAGGCGACGTGCCTGGTCGTGACGCGGTGGACTACGACAGGTGGGGCCTGGGCCTGTCCGGGGCGATCGGCCTGGGGACGGCGACCACCGCCACGCTCAGCTATTATCACCTGACGTCGGACCAGATGCCGGACTACGGCATTCCGCTGTTCACCAAGATCGGGGTGCGCACGACGGACAGCGGCGTGCTGGACGTGCCGTACGACAGCTTTTACGGTCTGGAGGCGCGGGACTATCTGACCAACGAGGTCGACAGCCTGACCCTGGAGCTTGAGCACCGGATCAATGGCAGCCTGTCGGTCCGCAACGTCACCCGCTACTCCGAGACCCTGAACGACTATGTCGTCACCAACCCGGGCGACGGCGGCCGCATCGACACGGGCGGGGTGGCGCTGATCGACGGCGAGTACTGGATGAAGCGGGCGACCAAGTCGCGCTGGAACCCGGCCACGACCTTCGCCAATGTCATCGACCTGTATGGCAGCGTCGACGCTGGCGGACTGACCCACAATTTCGACGTCGGGGTCGAGTTCAGCCGCGAGATCAACCGCAACGCCTCCTATGACGTGACCACCACCGGCGGCACGGTCTGCCCCGCGCCGCTGACCGGCTTCGACTGCACGCGGGTCTATGCGCCGGACCCGTCCGATCCGTGGACCGGCACGATCACGCGCGGAATCGAGACCCACGCCAACACCAACACCCTGGGCCTGTACGCCTTCGATTCGATCGAGTTCGGGGAGCGGTGGCTGCTGAACCTCGGCGTGCGGCACGACTCTTATGAGGTGGACGGCACCGTCCTGCCGCGCGGCGCCCCGGCGACGACCGCCGAGGAAGGCTCGTGGGACTTCGTCAACTATCAGGTCGGACTGGTCTACAAGCCGACGGCCAACTCCAGCGTCTACGCCTCCTGGGCGACCTCCTCGACGCCGCCGACGGTGTCGGGCGGCGACCAGAACGGGGTCGGCGGCGAAGGTTCGGGCAATCTGTCGGGCGAACTGCTCGATCCGGAAGAGACCACGAGCTTCGAGATCGGGGCCAAGGCCAATCTGTTCAATGACCGGCTGGCGTTGTCGGGCGCAGCCTTCCTGCTGAAGCGGGAAAACGCCCAGATCCAGACGTCGCCCGGCGTGTTCGAACAAGCCGGCGAAGCGGAGGTGAAGGGGATCGAACTGGGCGTGTCCGGCAATATCACCCGCCAGTGGCAGGTGTTCGGCGGCTACACCTGGATGAACTCCGAACTGGTTCGGGGCGCGGCCGGCAACGTCAATATCGGCGATCCGCTGGCCAATACGCCGGAACATTCGTTCAGCCTGTTCAGCACCTACCGGGTGGCGCCAAAGCTGAGCCTTGGCGGCGGCGTCTACCATGTGTCGGACAGCTTCGGCGGCAACCAGGGCGGGTCCGGGGGCGGGGCCAACCGGGTCTATGCGCCGGCCTATACGCGCGTCGACCTGTTCGCCTCGTACGACCTGACGGACAGCGCCTCGCTGCAGCTGAACGTCCAGAACGCGGGTGACGAGGAATACATCCTGCGCACCAACGGGGTGCACCACGCCGATGTGGCGCCGGCGCGGCAGGCTATACTGACGCTGAATCTGCGCTACTAGATCGGCCATGCTGCTCCACATCCCCGGCGTCTTCAGCAAGGACGAGGTCGCGACGCTGCGACAGCGTCTCGACGCCGGGCCGTGGGCGGACGGCAATGTCACCTCGGGCCATCAGTCGGCGACCGCCAAGGTCAACCGGCAGCTGCCCGAGGACAGCGCCGAGGCGCGCGAGGTCGGGGCGCTGGTGGTGCAGGCGCTGAACGCCAATCCGATGTTCGTCTCGGCGGCGTTGCCGCACACGATCTTCCCGCCGCTGTTCAACGCCTATGAGGGCGGGGAGCATTTCGGGACGCACGTCGACAATGCGATCCGGCAGCGGGGTGATATCCGTATCCGGAGCGATCTGTCGGCGACGCTGTTCCTTGAGGAACCGGAGACTTACGAGGGCGGCGAGCTGGTCATCGAGGAGATGTACGGGCCCCAGTCGGTCAAGCTGCCGGCGGGGGACCTGGTGCTGTATCCGTCCAAGAGCCTGCATCGGGTGACGCCGGTGACGCGGGGACGAAGGGTCGCGAGTTTCTTCTGGATTCAAAGCCTGGTCCGGGACGACGCCGACCGGGAGACGCTGTTCCGCCTGGACGTGGCGATCCAGCGGGTCAGTGCGGACAGGGGGCCCAAGGACGCCGCGGTGCTCGAGCTGACAGCGGTCTATCACAATCTGCTGCGGCGCTGGACCGAGGTCTGAGCCTAGACCATTTTTGCTTCAGGTCGAATCGACCTGAATCCAAAAAATGGGCCAGAATCAATGCTGGAGCGAAATCTGAGCCGAGTTGGACTTCGTCCAACTCAACCGATTTCGCTCTAGTAGACGTCGCGGCGATAGCGGCCGGTTTCGGTGAGCACGAGAAGGCGGTCGGCGCCGAGGGCGCTCTCGAGGGCGGCTTGGACGCCCTGCGACATGCCCTCGAGGCTGCCGCACACGAGGATTGTCGCGCCGCGATCGATCCAGGCGGCGAACTCGTCCGTGTGCTGAGCGATCAGATGCTGAACGTAGCGGCCGTCGCCGGGATCGCGAGAGAAGGCGCGGTCGAGGCGGGTGATCACGTCAGCGGCGAGGGCGGCGCGGAGTTCGTCGGCGAGGAAGGCGTCGTGGGCCGAGGTGCGCTCGCCGAACATCAACCAGGTCCCGCCGTGGGCGACGCCCGCCCGGGCGCGCCAGTGGGCGCGCAGGCCGGCGAGGCCGGTGCCGTTGCCGATCAGGATCAGGGGCGTTTCCGCCGCCGGGCCGTGGAAGCCGCGGTTGGTGCGGACGCGCATCGCCACCGGATCGCCGACGGCGAGGTCACGGGTCAGCCACCCGGAAGCGAGGCCGGGAGATCCGTCGGGGCGGGTCATGCGGCGCACGATGAACTCGACCCGGCCATCGGCGGGGAGGGAGGCGACGGAGTATTCGCGGCTGCCGGGGGAGACGCCGTCGACAGGAGGCAGGCCGATCTCGGCGATGTCGCCGGCGACCCAGTCCGGCGTGTGATCGACCGGTTCGAATGCGAGCAGCCAGGCCTCGCCGCCGGGGCTGCCGGGGTTGAGGTGAAGCCGC
>DASRXE010000147.1:0-4060 GCA_035654315.1 Brevundimonas sp. | reverse complement strand
GTTCTCCGAGCTGTTGCCCTTGCGGCGCGACGCCTCTTCATAGGTCGCGGCGAACTGCTTCTCGGTGATGTTGGCGTAATAGCCCTTCAGCTTCTGCTTGGCCTTCAGCTGCAGGCCGAAGTCCGAGACTTTCGACTTGCGCCGCTGGCCGTGCTGGCCGGGGCCGTAGGAACGCTTGTTGACCGGGGATTTCGAGCGGCCCCACAGGTTTTCACCCATGACCCGGTCGAGTTTGTACTTGGCGCTATGGCGCTTGGACATGAAGTCACTCTCAATATGATGCGGCCCGGTCCCTCCCCAACTGGAGGGACGATCTCAACGGCGGTCCACGCATCGTCCGTCATGGATCACGCAACGCGGCGAGCCGGTGGCGTGAAGGCGGGGCTTATGACGGCCGGATCGGCGTCCGTCAAGACTCCGGCGTCCAGATGAAGCCGTCGTCGCGGCGCTGGAAGCGACCGACTCCCGGGAAGGGGAAGTGGACGCCGTAGAGGCGCATCGTTCCGGAGGCGCCCCGTTCCAGCAATCCCTGCCGGGTCCGGACCGCCGCGGCGCTGTCGCTGTCCCAGGTGTTGACCAGCTCCGGCCGCTGCACCGACACCAGCGAGCTGTGCATGGCGTCGCCGATATACAGCAGCCGGTCGTCGCCCGAGACGATCTCATAGCCGGTATGACCGGGCGTGTGCCCGTTCAGCGCCACGGCGGTGACGCCCGGCACGACGGTCGCGCCGGGCTCGAAGGTCTGGACCTTTGGCGTCATGGCCTGAATCAGAGATCCGAACGAACCCGGATTGGCCTGCAGGTCCGCCCATTCGGCCGCACTCATCCGGATGGCGGCGTTCGGGAAGACCAGGGCGCCGTCCGGACTGGCCAACCCTCCGATGTGGTCCCCGTGGCTGTGCGAGATCAGAACATCGGTCACCTGTTCCGGCCGAACCCCCGCCGCAGTCAGGGACGCCTGAAGCTTGCCCTCCGTCCCCATCTGCCCGCCCGCGCCGGTATCGATCAGCACCACGCGGTCTCCGTCCCGGAGCAGCAGCGGCTGGATGGAGAGATGGACCGCGCCGTCAGTCTGACCCGCTGCGCTCAGCACGGCGGCGACCTCGGCGGTATCGGTCCACGGGCTCATGCTCTTGTCCGACGCAGGCAGGGCCATTTCGCCGTCCCTCAGCGCCACCGCCTCGATCTCGCCGACGCGGAAGGCGTGGACGTCGGGATTGGCGGCGGCGGCCGGCGCCGGCGATGCCTCCTGTGTCGCCGGTTCCTGCGAGCAGGCCGAGGCTCCAAGCGCGGCGAGCATCAGGCCGGCGGCGGCGAGGCGGGCATAAAAGGTCATCTGTCGGCTCCAGCGAAGGTCATGGCTACGCTTACTTGGGCGCCGATGCGCCCGACGCCACCGCGCCGGGCGCAGTTTTCGCCTCAGGCCGTCGCAGCGGCGAACAGCTCGTTGGCCTTGTTCCAGTTCACCACCGTCCAGAACGCCTTCAGATAATCGGCCCGGCGGTTCTGGTACTTCAGGTAATAGGCGTGCTCCCAGACGTCGGCGGCCAGCACCACGGCGCCTTTGTCGTCGGCCACGTCCATCAACGGATTGTCCTGGTTCGGCGTCGAGGTGACCTTGAGCTTGCCGTCCTGCACGATCAGCCACGCCCAGCCCGAGCCGAACTGGCCGGCGCCGGCGGCGTTGAAGGCCTCCTTGAACCTGTCCATTCCGCCCAGGTCGCGGTCGATGGCGGCGGCCAGTTCCGCCGACGGCTGCCCGGCCTTGTCGGCGGGGGCCAGCAGCTCCCAGAACAGGCTGTGGTTCCAGTGTCCGCCGCCGTTGTTGCGCACCGCCTTGGGCGCCTTCGAGATGTTGGCGAACAGCTCTTCCAGCGACTTGCCCTGCAGGCTGCTGTCGCCCTCGATGGCCTTGTTCAGGTTGTCGACATAGGCCTGGTGGTGCTTGTCGTGGTGGAAGGTCATCGTCTCCTTGTCGATGGCCGGCTCCAGCGCGTCATAGGCATACGGGAGGGGCGGAAGCGTAAAGGCCATGGGGAGGCTCCTTCGACAGGGTTTCGGATAGCGCACATCTAGGCGCCCGCGGGCCAAACCCAAGGCCGGCGGCGGAATTCCGTTCCGCTCAGGCGTTCGGGAGGTTGGCTTTCAGACAGTCGCGCACCGCGCGCCTCAGGTCGCCCGAGGCCGAGACGAAGTCCACGCCCTCGGCCTCGAACACCGCCCGGGTCGCGGCGTCCAGCCCATTCGGCAGCGCCGCCAGCACCCGCTTCTCGCCCTTGGGATGCAGGCAGAAGCCGACCTCCTTGCACAGGGCGGCGAACACGGCGTCGTAGTCGGGGGCGGCGTCGGTCATGGCTCAGCCTCTACTACGGCGCCAGCCCTGTGAGCCAGTGCAGGATATTCAGTCCGAAGCGGGCGTTGCCCGGCGCCACGTTCATGCCGAACCGCATTTCCCGCCCGTCAGGGAACCGCACCCGCTGCGCCGACAGCATCCCCGCCTCCCCCAGCACCACCACCCGGCCCTCGCCGTGCTCGAAAGCCAGCGCCTGGGCCGGGAGAGCCGGGGCAGACAGCTCGGCGATCACCACTCCGGCGGGTTCGCCGGCCTCGATCCGCTCGTTGATGCGCTGCAACGCCGACAGGTCCGGCGCCTCTCGTGCGCCGACGGTCATCGGCAGCAGCACCGTCGCGCCGGGCGGTCCGGCCAGCGACTGGCCGGTGAAGGCGGTGACGCTCTCCACCCGCTCAGCGGCCCCGCGCCCGGTGATGATGGGATGCTCGTCGAACGCCTCGGCCGGATAGACCAGATTGGTGCTGACCCCGTCCGGCGTGGGCGCGAAGGCGTACCCCGTACCCATCCGCACCCCGAACCGCGCCGCCAGCGCCTCGGCCGCCGCCCCGAACGGCGCGTGATCGGCGATCAGCAGCAGCCGCCCGCCCCCGCGCACCCAGGCCTCCACCGCCGCCGTCTCCGCCCTGGTGAAGATCGGGGCATCATGGTCCGGCTCGACCGCGCCCGCATTGGCGATCACCAGCACGTCGGCTTCCGCCAGCCCACCGGCCGTGAACGCCGCCGTCCCGCCCTGCACCCGATAGCCGTCGGCCCTCAACAGGGCCGCGAACGGCGCGTACTGCCCGTGGACCGTATGGAAATTGTGATGCGCCCCGTCGATCACCACCACCGGCCCATCGCCGGCGTAGGCCGGGCGTTCCACCTGCGGCCGGAAATCCGGATCGACGACCTGCTGGGCGGCGGCCGGGGCGGCGGTCACAAGCAGGGCGGCGAGGCCGGCCACAAGAGGAAAGCGGCGCATCACGGGTCTCCCGGAGAGTCACCGCCACGCTAGCACGATCGGCTCAGTCCTTCAGCCGGGCCGCGTGGAAGGCGACATGATCGGCGATGAAGCTGGCCATGAAGAAATACGAGTGGTCGTACCCCGGCTGCATCCGCAGGGTGACCCGCTGCCCCGCCGCCGCCGCCGCCGCCTGCAGAAGCTCGGGCTTCAGCTGTTCCGTCAGGAACGGATCGGCGTCGCCCTGGTCGATCAGGATGTCGTCATAACAGCCGCCGCCGACGCCGCTCTCGATCAGCCGCGCCGCGTCGTGCGCCGCCCACGCCTCCCGATCCTCGCCCAGATAGGCGGTGAACGCCTTCTCGCCCCACGGACAGCGCGTCGGCGAGGCGATCGGCGCGAACGCCGACACCGACCGGAACAGATGCGGATGCCGCAGGGCCAGCGTCAGCGCCCCATGCCCTCCCATCGAATGGCCCGAGATCGCCCGCGCCTTCGTGGTCGGGAACTCCGCGTCGACCAGCCCGATCAGCTCATCGACGACATAGCTCTCCATGCGGAAATGCGGCGCCCACGGCGCCTCGGTCGCATCGACATAGAAGCCCGCTCCCTGCCCGAGGTCGTAAGCGTCGTCGTCCGCCACCCCCTCGCCCCGCGGCGACGTGTCGGGCGCGACCACGATCACCCCGTGTTCGGCCGCTGCGCCATAGGCCCCGGCCTTGGTGGTGAAATTATCCTCGGTGCAGGTCAGGCCCGACAGCCAGATC
>DASRXE010000146.1:0-8938 GCA_035654315.1 Brevundimonas sp. | reverse complement strand
ACAAGGCTCTCGTCCTGCTTCTCCGCCGCGTGGGCGATGATCTCGGGGCACAGCCAGTCGGTGCCGAGCAGGCCCGTCGGCCCGTGCTGTTCGTTCGAGCCGATCGGCACCACCACCGTTTTGGTGGTCTTCAGCCGCGCGTCGATCTCGGGCCAGGAGGACAGGTGAATCAGCATGGGAACTCCGCAACACAGACGGGGGGCTGCCTAAACCCCTGAGCCGGCCGCGCCAACCCTTGAAGACCGATCGCGTGCAGGCGATGTCAGCCTGTGCATCGGATGCTGCGGTCTGCAGAAACAGGGATGGATATCCGAGGCAGCGCGCCTCCGGTGGAACCGGCCCGAGGTCAGACGCGTCCGGGATGACTACTGGGTCGGCCCGGCAGGCGAGTCATAATCATCCTGGAAGCGAAGCATCTCCCCGTAGGACATCAAGAGCCCGAGCGCGCGCCCAAGATGGGGAGCTTCCCTGGCCGGGGTTTGCGCGACCAGAAACGTCCGTATGTCGGCCACGAACCGGTCGTCTCCATCCGGGTAGGACTCAACGCCCGTTTTCAGGGCGGCCCGCAGGGCGGTAGGCAGTGAGTCCCATTGCTGAAGCACCGCATCGGGATCAATGCCGCCCGACTGCAGTTGCTGTCCTGAGTCGACAAACCGCGCGAGGGAAAGGGCGTACAGATAGGACGCGGTGATCTGGTGCTGCTGGGTCCAGACCCCCTGCTGAATACAGGTGCGCCGGGCCGGGGCCGAGAGGTCCGCGAACGCGGCGTCTGTGAGCGAGCCGTCGTTCAGCTGCGCGTTATAGGCCTGCATCTGCTCCGCACCCACGGTGTCATACACGCAGCGGATTCCCTGTGGATCGGGCGCTCCCTGCACGCTCAACGCGATCAGAATCGCCGCGAGTGATGTCATCGGTCGTCCTTCCTCACCAGTTCCAGTCAGCCATGCCCACTGCTCCACAGAGAGGTGACCACAGCACCGGACCTTGCGCCAGTCCTGTGTCAGTCACCGTTCGCGGGCGCCTCCAACCGACCGTGGCTCGTCCTGGCGAAAACTCGGCTATATGAACCTGGTCCATGGCCAGACCCACGACCTCCAAGCCCCGCCCTCGAGCAGCAACGCCCGCGCGCCCCGCCGTCATGACCGGCGCGGTGATCCCGGGCCTGCGCTGGCCGCCGGACGAGGACCGGGTCGAGGCGATCTTCGAGCGGCTGGCGCGGGTCATGCCTGATCCAAAGACCGAGCTGAATTTCTCCAGCCCGTTCACCCTCGTGGTCGCCGTCGCCCTGTCGGCCCAGGCCACCGACGTCTCGGTCAACAAGGCCACCGACCGGCTGTTCAAGGTCGCCGACACGCCGGAGAAGATGCTGGCGCTGGGGGAAGAAGGGCTGACCCCGTTCATCGCCTCGATCGGCCTGTACCGCGGCAAGGCGCGCAATGTCATCGCCCTCAGCCGCATCCTGTTGGACCAGTACGGCGGCGAAGTCCCGCTGGACCGCGCGGCGCTGCAGTCGCTGCCGGGCGTCGGCCGCAAGACCGCCAGCGTGGTCCTCAACGAACTGGGGATCGAGGCCGCCATCGCTGTCGACACCCATGTGTTCCGCGTCTCGCACCGCCTCGGCCTCGCCAACGCCGGAACGCCCGACAAGGTCGAGGCCCAGCTGCACCGGGTCGTCCCGGAGGCCTGGCTGCCGAAGGCCCATCACTGGCTGATCCTGCACGGCCGCTACACCTGCACGGCGCGCAAGCCGAAATGCAGCGCCTGCGTGATCAGCGACCTGTGCCCATCGCGGGCGGGATTGCAGGCGTTGGGGGAGGCGGGGTGAAGGTGATTAGTGGTTAGTGATTAGTGGCTGCCGGTTCACGGCGGTGCGCGATGGGCGCCGCTGGCGACCGCCTCAATCACTAACCACTAATCACTAACCACTCAGAGCCGCGCCCTCACCGCCGCCGCGAACCGCTTGCCGCCCTCAGGCGCGGAGCCGAGGTAGAAGTCGGGCTCGATCAGCTCGGCCTCCATCAGCAGCCACTCCCCGTCCGGCCCCTGCGCCATGTCGATGCGGGCGTAGAGCAGATCCTCGTCGATCGCGGCGAGGGTCCGTTCGGCCAGCGCCAGCGCTCCGGCGGGCGGCTCCAGCACGGCCGCATATTGGCCGCCGAACTGGACCTGGATGCGGAACTCGCCGGCGACCGGCCGCTTGCTGACGGCGTGGCTGAGCTTGCCGCCGAAGAACAGCAGCGAGATTTCGCCTTCCGTCTCGATCGACGGCAGGTAGGGCTGGATCATCGCCGCGCCCTCGGGCGCGTCGGCCAAGGGTTGGCCCCGCGACAGCCGCAGGGTCTTCCAGGCGCCGCCCGAGACGCGCGGCTTGACGATGACGACGTCGGTCCCGAAGCGGTCGAAGGCGCCGTCGACATCCGCCTGGGTCGGGCCGTCGACCCAGAGCGTCGGCGGGATGGCCACGCCCTTCTCCGCCAGCCGGCCGAGATAGGATTTGTCGGAGTTCCACTCGATCACGGACGGGGAGTTCAGCATGCGAACGCCCGCCGCCGCCCATGTCGCGCAGGCCCGCATCCAGCGGGGGTGATCGCGATGGTAGCCCCAGACGATCAGCGGCAGGACCAGCGAAGAACCGGTCAGGCCGGAGGCGTCCTCGACGTGGTCGGTCCACGGGCTCGCCTCGACGGTGATCCCGGCGGGCGTCAACGCCGCCGCCAGACGTTCAAGAACCCCCTCCCACTGGCCGTCATAGGAGGGGTCGGCGGAGTCGGGGACGAGGATGGCGATGTGGGTCATGACCGCCCTATAGCGAAGCCTGGAAAACACATAAAGATATCCTTATATGTTTTTTGGTGACGGGCCGGGCGGGGTCCGCTAAACGGCGCCGCATGACCCAAGCTCGCCTCTACGACGTCTGCGCCGTCGGCAACGCCATCGTCGACGTCCTCGCCCCCTGCGAACCCGCCTTCCTCGAGGCCCAGGGCCTGACCCCCGGCTCGATGCAGCTGGTCGACGCCGACCGCAGCGCCGCCCTCTACGCCGCCATGGCCGCGGGGGTCGAGGCTTCGGGCGGATCGGCCGGCAACACCGTCGCCGGCGTCGGCTCCTTCGGCGGGCGCGCGGCCTACATCGGCAAGGTCGCCGACGACCAGCTGGGCGGGGTCTTCACCCACGACATCAACGCCGTCGGCGTCTACTTCGCCACCTCGCCGCTGGCCGAGGGCGCCACCGGCGTGTGCATGATCAACGTCACCCCCGACGGCCAGCGCACCATGTGCACCTTCCTCGGCGCCGCCAACCAGCTGACCGTCGCCGACATCGACCCCGCCGTCGTCAGCGCCTCGGCCATCGTCTACCTCGAGGGCTATCTGTTCGACCCGGCCCCGGCCCGCGCCGCCTTCGAGGCCGCGGCCGCCGCCGCCCACGCCGCCGGGCGCAAGGTCGCCATCACCCTGTCGGACAGTTTCGTGGTGCATCGCTGGCGGTCCGAACTGCTGGCCTTCATCGAGGCCTCGGCCGACATCGTCCTCGCCAATGAGGCCGAACTCGCCGCCCTGTTCGAGACCGAGGACTTCGACGCCGCCGCCGCCCACCTCGGCCGCATCGTCGACATCGCCGCCGTCACCCGCGGGCCGAAGGGCTCGGTGGTGTTCGGAGACGGCGGCGCCGCGCGAGTCGAGGTCGCCGCTTGTCCGGTCGACAAGGTCGTGGACACCACCGGCGCCGGCGACCAGTACGCCGCCGGCTTCCTGCTCGGCCTCGCCCGCGGCCTGTCGCTGGAGGACGCCGGCAAGCTCGGCTCGCTGGCCGCCGCGGAAGTCATCGCCCACTGGGGGCCGAGGCCGATGGTTTCGCTGGAGACGCTGGCGAAAGAGGCGGGGCTGCGCCTCTAGCCGCGCCGGATCGTCACATACAGCGCCCCGTCGCCGCCGTGCCGGCGCGCCGCCGGGGCGAACCCCGACACCACGCCGCGCAGGACCGGGCTCTGCAGCCATTCGTGCACCGACGCCCGGATCACCCCGCTGCCGCCGCGCCGGCCCTGTCCGGTGACCACCAGCACCGAGCGGTAGCCCCGCGCCTGCGCCCCCATCAGGAAGGCGGTCAGGGCGTCCTGGGCCTGGAAGCGGCCGTAGCCGTGCAGGTCGATCTTCGCCTCGATCGGATCGCGCTCTCGCGACAGGCGGCGCTGGCGGCGCGGCTCGAGTTCCTCGGGCAGGCCGCGCGCGCGGATCGGCGTCGGAAGCGGGGGACTGTAGCTCGCCGCGGGGGGGCGGGTTTTCACCGGCCCCTTCGGCAGGGGCGCGGCGGGCGGGTCAGGATCGACCGCGCCGGGGATGACGCGGGGCGCCTTCCTCGGCTTCGACGGCGTCACCGAGCCGGCGACCCGCGCCCAGATCCGGCGGTCCTCCGGGCCCAGGTCGTCGCGCCGGCTCATGTCGTGCCGGGCGCGTTTCCGTCGAGATCCTCGTCCGAGCCGGCGTCCTGTGGTCCCGGCGTCTGGGTCAGAAGGTCGCCCGGCTGGCAGTCCAGTTCGCGGCACAGGGCGTCCAGGGTGGTGAAGCGGATGGCGCGCGCCTTGCCGGTCTTCAGGATCGACAGATTGGCCAGGGTCACGCCGACGCGGTCGGCCAGCTCGGTCAGCGACATGCGCCGTTCGAGGAGGATGCGGTCGAGCTGGACGCGGATGGCCATGGGAACTCTCTATACCGGCGCGATGGAGAACGAAAAGCGGTCCGGCGACTCAGACGGTCAGTTCGGATTCGCGGCGCAAGCGCGCGCCCTCGCGGAAGACTTCGGCGATCACCACGAGGATGACGACCGCGAAGGACGGGGTGATCAGGTCGAACGGGCTGGGCGCCTCCATGGCGCCGCGCACGAAGCGGGCGACCAGGAACTGGCCGATCCAGACGCCAAGGGTGACCGAGGCGAAGGCGGCGCCGATCTGGTGCAGGCGGCGGACGTTCAGGGGATGGAAGGGGTCGCCCACGCGCAGGGTGGCGACGATGCGGATCAGCAGGCGGAAGATCAGGGCCGAGATGGACAGATAGGCGAAGGCGGCGCTGGCGACGAGCAGCACATAGGCCCACGGCAGGGAGAACTGGATCGCCTCATCGCCCTGTCCGGCGGTCAGCATGGCGTCGGGGGTCAACAGCTTGAGCCCGATCACGGCGGCGGGAATCAAGACGGCGCCGACGGTCAGGACCCAGAAGGCGACGGTGCAGGCCGTGCCGGCGACGCTGGAGATCGAGACCAGGTTCAGGCGCGGCAGGGAAGGGGTGCGGATCATCCCGAGCGATGTCGTCTTCGGGAATCGCATGCGGGCCTCGTTCAGGCCGGAAGTCCAGGCGCGAATGCCGCGCGGGGTCCGGCGAACCCACACGCGGTCTTATTCATCGCGGTTGTCATGCAGATCGTCAAAGCTCCGGTGAGCAGAAGAAGGATCACAGGGCCTGGATGAGGGTGGCGACCAGCGCGGTCGGCAGGGCGGCCAGCAGGAAGGCGTTCAGCACGCCGTGGCCGACCTTTTCGATGAAGTAGGAAGCGTTCATGGTGTTCATTGTCGTTCTCTGTCGATCCTGAGCGAGGGATGTTTTCACCCCTCATTTGTTGTGCCGCTGCATCGATATTGCCGGTTTGGCTCGTATCGGGGAACGTTGCGGCGTCCGTCCTTGGGTTAATAGATAGGCCGTGCATGGCCGGAAGTCATGTTACATATCGTTTAACGATATTAAACTTTGGCAATGGATCGTTACAGGGCGCGTGATCGGTATGAAGCTTAGACTTATCAAAGGGATGCGGCTGGTCGCGGCGACCCACAATCCCGGCAAGGTCCCCGAGATCGAGGCCCTGCTGGGCGGACATTACGACGTGGTTACCGCCGGGGCGCTGAATCTGCCCGAGCCGGACGAGACCGAGACCACCTTCGCCGGCAACGCATTGCTGAAGGCGCGCCATGCCGCGGACCGGTCCGGCGAGGTGGCCCTGGCCGACGACTCCGGCCTGTCGGTGGCCGCCCTGGATGGAGCGCCTGGTATTTTCTCCGCCCGCTGGGCCGGGCCCGACAAGGATTTCGCCTTCGCCATGCGCAGGGTCGAGGAGCGGCTGGAGGAAACCGGCTCCGACGACCGGCGGGCCTGGTTCACCTCGGCCCTGGCCGTGGCCTGGCCGGAGGGCCCGGCCGTGGTGGTCGAGGGCCGGCTCGAGGGCCGGCTGACCTTCCCGCCACGCGGCGACCGTGGCTTCGGCTATGATCCGATCTTCATCCCCGACGGCTACGACCAGACCTTCGGCGAACTGGATCCGAAGCTGAAGGATTCGATCAGCCATCGGGCCCGGGCGTTCGAGAAGCTCAAGGCGGCCCTGATCGAGTAGGGTGTGGGGTGTGGGGTATGGGGTATGGGGTGTGGGCCCGCCGCTCCCCAACCGGACGCCGCCCACAGCCTACCCCCACACCCCACCCCCCGGTACCCACACCCCATCCCTCATGCCCCTTTCCCCCGCCAGCGACGTCGCCGTCTATGTCCACTGGCCCTACTGCGCCCGCATCTGTCCCTATTGCGATTTCAACGTCGTGCGCGACCGCGGGCGGGGCGAGGAGCAGGCGGCGCTGGTCGAGGCCATCCTCGCCGATATGGAGGCGCAGGCGGCGTTGACGGGCCCTCGCAGGCTGGCCTCGATCTTCTTTGGCGGCGGCACGCCTTCGCTGATGGCGCCCGAGGCGGTCGCGGCGGTGATCGGGCGCGCTCGCGCCCTGTTCCCGCCACCCGGCCCGGTCGAGATCACCCTTGAGGCCAATCCGACCGACGCCGAAGCGGGCCGGTTCGCAGCACTGGCGGATGCCGGGGTGAACCGGTTGTCGATGGGAGTGCAGGCGCTGGACGACGCCGCGCTGCTCTTCCTCGGCCGCAACCACTCCGCCGACGAGGCGCGCCGGGCCGTGGCTGTGGCGAAGCGGGCCTTCGCGCGGCTGTCGATCGACCTGATCTATGCCCGTCCCGGCCAGACTGTGAATGGCTGGACCGCAGAGCTGACCGAGGCGCTCGACCTCGGCTTCGAACACGTCTCGCCCTACCAGCTGACCATCGAGCCCCCGACCGCCTTCGGCCGGGCCGTGGCGCGTGGGGCGTGGACGCCGCCGGACGAGGATGCGGCGGCCGCCCTCTACGAAACGACCCAGGCCGTGCTCGAGAGCGCGGGGTTCGAGGCCTATGAGGTGTCCAATCACGCCCGAAGCGTCGCCGCCCGGTCAGCGCACAACCTGCATGTCTGGCGCGGCGGCGACTATGTCGGGGTCGGGCCCGGCGCGCATGGACGGCTGACGCTGGCGGGCGCGCGGACGGCGACGGTCGCGCACAAGGGGATCGCCCTGTATGTCGCCGGCGTCGCAGCGGGGTTGCCGTGGAGCGAACGGACGGCTCTGTCGCCGGGCGAGGCGGCGGAAGAGGGCGTTCTTCTCGGTCTGCGCACCGTCGAGGGCGTGGGATTGGAAGACCTGGACCAGCTGGGGCTGGAGGCTTCCAAAGCCCCGCTGGCGGATTTGGTCGCGGACGGCTTCCTGCGGCTGGAACATGGGCGGGCGGTCGCCACGCGGCGCGGGAGGCCGGTGCTGGACGGCGTGTTGCGGGTGCTGCTGACCTAGGCGGGCGACGCCTCTATGGTGGCCCGATGGAGACCATCGAATTCCGCCCCGCCTCGGCGTCTGACCTGCCGTCGATCATCACCCTGCTGGCCGATGACCCGCTCGGCCGGACCCGGGAAGACGCCGACATGCCTCCGGCGGCGGCCTATGTGTCGGCGTTCGACGCGATCGACAGTGACCCGAACCAGCTGCTCGCGGTGGTGACGGAGGGCGAACGCGTCATCGGGACCCTGCAGATCAGCTTCATTCCCGGCCTTTCGCGGAAAGGTCTCTGGCGGGGCCAGATCGAAGGGGTGCGCATCGCCGCGAGCCATCGCCGGGCGGGTATCGGCGGCCGCGTCTTCGAATGGGCGATCGCGCAATGCCGCACGCGCGGCTGCGGCCTCGTGCAACTGACGACCGATCGGGAGCGGCCGGAGGCGCACCGCTTCTATGAGCGGCTTGGATTCACCCCCAGCCACCTCGGCTAGAAGAAAGCCCTGTAGCCGATGCCCGATCCGTCCGTCTTTCCGCCGACCGCCCCGCCGCCGCGCCCGGTCGCGTCCGGCCTCTATCTGGTGGCGACTCCGATCGGGAACCTGCGCGACATGACGCTGCGGGCGCTGGACGTGCTGGCCGCCGCGGACCTTGTGCTGGCCGAGGATACACGCGTCACCGGCAAGCTGCTGTCGGCCTATGGGTTGAAGGCGAAGCTGGAGCGCTGCGACGATCACGCCTCGGCCCGCGCGGCCGGACTGGCCATCGAGCAACTGCGCGAGGGGGCGGTGGTGGCGCTGGTTTCCGACGCCGGCACCCCGCTGGTCAGCGACCCTGGATTCGTGGTCGCCCGGGCGGTGATCGCCGAGGGTCTGCCGGTGCATCCGATTCCCGGCGCCTCAAGCCTGCTGGCGGCGCTGTGCATCGCCGGGCAGCCGGCCGACCGGGTGCTGTTCGCCGGCTTTCTGCCGCCGAAGTCCGGCGCGCGGCGGACGGCGCTGGAGGCGCTGCGCACCGGCCGTCAGACCCTGGTCTTCTTCGAGAGCGGGCCGCGGCTCGCCGACAGTCTCGCCGACATGGCCGCCGTGCTGGGGCCCCGTCCAGCCGCCGTGGCCCGCGAACTGACCAAGCTCTACGAGGAATGCATCCGCGGCTCCCTGCCCGATCTGGCGGTCGACCCGCGCTGCCAATCGCCGAAAGGCGAGATCGTGGTCGTGATCGGCCCCGGCCCAGAGGAGGCCGCCAGCGACGCCGACGCCGACGCCGCCCTGGCCGAGGCGATGACCCGGCTGCCGCCCGGCGAGGCCGCGGCGGAGGTGTCCA
>DASRXE010000145.1:0-8382 GCA_035654315.1 Brevundimonas sp. | reverse complement strand
TCGCCCCAGCAGGTCTCGGCCTACACCCTCGGCAAGATGAAGGAGGCCGCGGAGGCCTATCTGGGCGAGACCGTCACCCAGGCCGTCATCACCGTCCCCGCCTATTTCAACGACGCCCAGCGTCAGGCCACCAAGGACGCCGGCAAGATCGCCGGCCTTGAAGTCCTGCGCATCATCAACGAGCCGACCGCGGCCGCGCTCGCCTACGGCCTCGACAAGAACGACGGCCAGAAGATTGCCGTCTACGACCTCGGCGGCGGCACCTTCGACGTCTCGATCCTCGAGATCGGCGACGGCGTGTTCGAGGTGAAGTCGACCAACGGCGACACCTTCCTGGGCGGCGAGGACTTCGACCTGCGTCTGGTCGATTACCTGGCCGACGAATTCAAGAAGGAGCAGGGCGTCGACCTGCGCTCCGACAAGCTGGCCCTGCAGCGCCTCAAGGAAGAGGCCGAAAAGGCCAAGAAGGAGCTCAGCTCCACGACCCAGTACGAGGTCAACCTGCCGTTCATCACCATGAACGCCTCGGGCCCGCTGCACCTGAACATCAAGCTGTCGCGCGCCAAGCTGGAGGCCCTCGTCGAGGACCTCGTCGCCCGCACCATTGAGCCCTGCAAGAAGGCCCTCAAGGACGCGGGCCTCAAGGCCTCGGACATCGACGAGGTGGTTCTGGTCGGCGGCATGACCCGCATGCCCAAGGTGCAGGAGGCGGTGAAGGCCTTCTTCGGCAAGGAGCCGCACAAGGGCGTCAACCCGGACGAGGTCGTGGCGCTGGGCGCCGCGGTCCAGGCCGGCGTGCTGCAAGGCGACGTCAAGGACGTGCTGCTGCTGGACGTGACCCCGCTGACCCTCGGCATCGAGACCCTGGGCGGCGTCTTCACCCCGCTGATCGAGCGCAACACCACCATCCCGACCAAGAAGAGCCAGACCTTCTCGACCGCCGACGACAACCAGTCGGCCGTGACCATCCGGGTCTTCCAGGGCGAGCGGCCAATGGCCCAGGACAACAAGATCCTCGGCCAGTTCGACCTGATGGGCATTCCGCCGGCCCCGCGCGGCATGCCGCAGATCGAGGTCGCCTTCGACATCGACGCCAACGGCATCGTCCACGTCACCGCCAAGGACAAGGCGACCAACAAGGAACAGTCGATCCGCATCCAGGCCAACGGCGGCCTCTCGGACGACGACATCGAGAAGATGGTCAAGGAAGCCGAGGCCAACGCCGCGGCCGACAAGGCCCGCAAGGATCTGGTCGAGGCCCAGAACTCGGCGGACAGCCTGATCCACTCGACCGAGAAGGCCCTCGCTGACCACGGCGACAAGGTCGGCGAGACCGAGAAGACCGCCATTCAGACGGCCCTCGACGACCTCAAGGCGGCCAAGGACGGCGCGGACGCGGACGCCATCCGCGAGAAGACCAACACCCTGGCCCAGGCCTCGATGAAGCTGGGCGAGGCCATGTACGCGGCCTCGCAGGGCGCCGGCGAGGAGGCCTCGACCGAAGCCCCCGCCGACGACGGCGTGGTCGACGCCGAGTTCGAGGAAGTCTCCCCGGACGCCGAGGCCGGCGACGAAAAGAAGAGCGCGTAAGGGCGGCAAGAAAAAATCCTCCCCCTTTGGGGGAGGGGGATCGCGAAGCGGTGGAGGGGGCCAGGCTCAAGCGCCGGCGCAAGCCAAAGACCCCCTCCACCATCCTTCGGATGGTCCCCCTCCCCCGGCGCTTCGCTAGGGGGAGGAATGCCGTTTCATAAAACTTGCATCAGTCAGCCGGGCGCCCATGTCAGCCCGGTCAGCCCTTCCGGTCAGCGGCCCATCAGAGGCGGCGGCGGGAACGGCAGGGTAAGAGGACGAACGCCAGATGGCGACGCGTGACTATTACGAGGTTCTGGGCGTCGAGCGGACCATCGACGCCGCCGGGCTGAAATCCGCCTATCGCAAGCTGGCCATGCAGCACCACCCCGACCGCAACGGCGGGTGCGACGAGTCGATGGCCCGCTTCAAGGAGATTTCCGAGGCCTACAGCGTGCTCTCGGACGACCAGAAGCGCGCCGCCTACGACCGCTTCGGCCACGCCGGGGTCAACGGCGGCGGCGGCGGCAACCCGTTCGGCCAGGGCCAGGGCTTCGCCGACGTCAACGACATCTTCTCCCAGGTCTTCGGCGACGCGTTCGGCGACGTCTTCGGCGGCCGCGCCGGCGGCGGCGCCCGCCAGCACGGGCCGCGCCGCGGTTCGGACCTGCGCTACGACCTCGAGATCACGCTGGAGCAGGCCTACAAGGGCGCCGACGTCGAGATCGCGGTGCCGACCACGGCGACCTGCGAGACCTGCGACGGCTCCGGCGCCAAAAAGGGCACCAAGCCGACCACCTGCACCACCTGTCAGGGCGCCGGGCGCGTCCGCACCGCCAACGGCTTCTTCCAGGTCGAGCGCACCTGTCCGCGCTGCGGCGGCCAGGGCCAGATGATCGCCGAGCCCTGCACCACCTGTCACGGCCACGGCCAGGTCCGCAAGAACCGCAAGCTGCAGCTCAAGGTCCCCGCCGGGGTCGACGACGGCTCGCGCATCCGCCTGTCGGGCGAGGGCGACGCCGGCCAGCGCGGCGGCCCGCGCGGCGACCTCTACGTCTTTCTGTCGGTGACCCCGCACGAGCTGTTCGAGCGCGATAACCTCGACCTGCTGGTCACCGTGCCCGTGCCCATGACCACGGCGGCCCTGGGCGGCGAGATCGACGCTCCCTGCCTGGTCTCCGAGGCCTGCGACGGCCGCTGCAAGGCGCCGGTGACGGTGCCGGCGGGGGCCCAGACCGGCCGCACCGTCCGCATCAAGGGCAAGGGCATGCCCCACCTGAACGGCCGCCAGCGCGGCGATCTGGTGGTCGAGCTGTTCGTCGAGACCCCGACCGACCTGACCGCACGCCAGAAGGAGCTGCTGGAAGAGCTGGCCGCCTCGCTGGGCGACACCCAGACGCCGCGCAACTCGTCCTTCGCCGGCAAGGCCAAGCGCTTCTGGGCCGACATCCTCGGCGACGCCAAGGAAACGGCGCAGTAGGCTCGCGCCGCCGGGCGAAGGATGACGCCGCCCGTGAAAGCCTTCACAGTGCCGGGCACATGTTCGGGGGTCTGAATTGAGCGCCATCTTCCACGTCGGCATCTCCGGGGCCCGTGGCCGCATGGGCCGGGCCGTTTCGACCGTGCTGGACGCCCGCGAGGACGTCGTCGTCGCCGCCCGCTTCGACCGCGGCGAGACGCCCGACCTGTCGCTGTGCGACGTGATCATCGACTTCTCCACCCCCGACGCCTCGGTCGAGCTGGCCCGCGCCTGCGCCGCCCGCGGCGGCCCCGCCCTGGTCATCGGCTCGACCGGTCTGAGCCCGGAACAGGATGCCGAAATCCTCAAGGCCGCCGAGAACATCGCCATCGTCCGCAGCGGCAATTTCTCGCTCGGCGTCAACATCCTCATCGGCCTGGTCGAGCACGCCGCCCAGCGCCTCGACGCGGCCGACTGGGACATCGAGGTGCTGGAGACCCATCACCGCCGCAAGGCCGACGCCCCCTCCGGCACCGCCCTGATGCTGGGCGAGGCCGCCGCCAACGGCCGGGGTGAAGACCTCGCCGACGTGCGCCGCGCGCCCTACGACGGCCTGACCGGGCCGCGCGAAACCGGCGGGATCGGCTTCGCCTCCCTGCGCGCCGGCGGCGTCATCGGCGAGCACACGGTGCTGTTCGCCTCGGACGACGAGACCCTGACCCTCAGTCATTCGGCCATCGACCGGTCGCTGTTCGCCAAGGGCGCCGTCGCCGCCGCCGCCTGGGTCCGCAACCGCAAGCCCGGCCTCTACGACATGCAGGACGTTCTTGGGTTTCGGCAGGCGTAGCCTGCCTGGGGCGCTACCGCTCGCGACGCGGTCGCTCGCTGCTTGAGCGCGCCCGTCTCCTCCCCATCGCCAGATGGGGAGGGGGACCACGAAGTGGTGGAGGGGCGAAGACGCCGCACAGGCGCTCCGATGACGACCCTCAGTGCGCGTGCCGCCGATGCCCGATCCCGCCGACGAACAGCGACTTGATCAGAAAGAACACGGCGATGACGATGGCGTAGCCCAGGAACAGGGCCAGCAGGCCCATCCAGAAGCCCAGCGTCAGCAGATCGGGCAGCACGAACGATCCGCCGTCCAGCACCGGCCGCAGCACGCCGATGGCCACATGCACCAGCGCCGCGCCCAGCGCCGTGGCCCACAGGCGGCTCCACGCCGGCATCAGCAGGGCCGCGATGATGGCGATCAGCAGGCCCATGACCTGGTTGACGCCGTCGAACCCGCCCTGGGCCAGGCCGAACACCCCGCCCACAAAGGCGCTGATCGAATCGAACAGGGACTCCATACGCCGACCTCCATCCATCTGCGGCCAGCTTGGCCGTGAGAAAGGTTAACGCCGCTCGCCCCGAATGGCTCCGCTAGCGCCCCGTCGAGCCGAAACCGCCAGCTCCGCGCGCGGTCTCATCCAGCGTCCCGACCTCGACCAAGGCCGCCTGCTCGCAGCGGGCGACCACCAGCTGGGCGATGCGTTCGCCGCGCCGGATCACGAACGGCTCCTGCCCCAGATTGGCGAGGATGACCCCGACCTCGCCGCGATAGTCGCTGTCGATCGTGCCCGGCGAGTTGAGGCAGGTCAGGCCGTGCTTGAGCGCCAGCCCCGAGCGGGGCCTCACCTGCGCCTCAAAGCCGGGCTCCAGCGCGATCTTCAGCCCGGTCGGCACCAGCGCCCGCGCGCCGGGAGCGAGGATCATCGGCGTCTCCGCCGCCACCGCCGCCCTCAGGTCCATCCCGGCCGAGCCCGCGGTCTCGTAGGCGGGCAGCGGCAGGCCCTCGGCGTGCGGCAGGCGTTCGACGCGAAGGGTCGTCATGGCGTGGTCCCGTGCAGGCCCGTCACAGGGCGTTGTCCGTCTGTCGATCCTATCGCGCTTGTCGCGCCCGCCCGTGTCCCGCTTGTCGGGGCCGGAATGTCTCTGTGGACAAGCTGTGGAGAACCAGATCGCTCAGGCGAAATGGTCGGCGATCCGGTCGGCGAGCTTGCGGGCGACCTCGTTCTTGGATCGCCGCGGCCAGGCGTCGGCGGCGCCGTCCTTCGTGAACAGCGTGACGGCGTTGTCCGCCGACCCGAACACATCGCCGGACACGTCGTTGGCGACGATCCAGTCGCAGCCCTTGCGCGACAGCTTGGCCCGGGCGTTGGCCTCCAGATCGGCGGTCTCGGCCGCGAAGCCGATGACCAGCTTCGGCCGCGCCTTCCCCGGCGCCGACACTCCGGCCAGGATGTCCGGATTCTCGATCAGGGCCAGCGAGGGCGGCCCGCCGGGCGCCTTCTTGATCTTGCCCGAGGCGACGCCGTCGACGCGCCAGTCGGCCACGGCGGCGCTCATCACCGCGATATCGGCCGGCAGAGCCGCCTTCACCGCCGCCTCCATCTCCCGCGCCGTCTCGACCCAGACCCGCTCGACGCCGGCCGGCGCGGGCAGGGCCACCGGCCCCGACACCAGGGTCACGCGCGCGCCCAGCGCCGCCAGCGCGCCGGCGATGGCGTAGCCCTGCCGGCCGCTGGAGCGGTTGGTCAGGCCCCGCACCGGGTCGATCGGCTCGAAGGTCGGCCCCGCCGTCACCACGGCGTGACGCCCCGCCAGAGGGCGCCCGTCCGGACCGGCGAGCAGCCTCTCGATCGCGTCCAGGATCGCCGCCGGTTCCGCCATGCGGCCCGGCCCGAACTCGCCGCAGGCCATCTCGCCCTCGTCGGGCCCGACCACAGCGGCCCCGTGGAAACCCTCGAAGCCTTTCAGCCGCTCGACATTGGCCTGCACCGCCGGGTGCAGCCACATCCGCACATTCATCGCGGGGGCCAGCAACACCCGCTTGTCCGTGGCCAGCAGCGTCGTCGAGGCCAGGTCGTCGGCGAACCCGTTGGCGGCCTTGGCGATCAGCCCCGCCGTCGCCGGCGCCACCACCACCAGATCGGCCCAGCGCGACAGCTCGATATGGCCCATGGCCGTCTCGTCCTCGGGCATGAACAGGTCTTGCCGCACCGGGCGGCCGGTCAGGGCCGCCAGCGACATCGGGGTGACGAACTCGGCGCCCGCGGCCGTCAGCAGGCTCATCACCTCGGCCCCGGCCTTCTTCAGCAGCCGCACCAGCTCCAGCGCCTTGTAGGCGGCGATGCCGCCGCCGACGATCAGCAGGATCTTCCGTCCGGACAGCGGGGCTGGGGTCATGGCCCTGATCTAGCGATCCGGCCCCCCGGCGTCGAGGGACGGGCCCTCAAACTGGAACATTGCAAGAACAGGATACCCGCGTTATGGTAGTGTCTGCGAGTTCAGACTATTGGAGGCTGTGATGATCAGCAGGGATGCGAGGATGGCGTGGGCGACCGGAGCGGCGCTGGCGCTGCTCGGGTTGGCCGGATGCGGCAACGGCGGCTCGGCGGTCGAGACGCGGGACCGGGAGGCCGAGGGCGCGGAGGCGGTGTTGAGCGCCGGCGGCGCGCCCGCGAAGGCGGAGACAGCCAGGCCGGCGCTGACCGCCAACCGCCGCGAGAGCGTCGACGCCAAGGTGGCGCGGCTGTTCGAGCGCAACGGCGCCGACTTCGACGCCGCCTCGGCCGAGGACTATCTGGACAAGGTGCGGCGCTTCACGGCCCGGCCGCCGGCCGGCACGGAGCGGGTCGAGCGGGCCAATGGCGACGTGCTGCTCTATCAGGCCTCGACCAACACCTTCGCCGTGGTGTCGCGCGAGGGGGTGGCCAAGACCATGTTCAAGCCGCGCGAGGGCGCCGCCTACTGGGCCGGAGAGAAGGCGGCCGCGCCCGACTTCGGACGACGCCGATCGCCGGCCGCGGCGGAGTAGCGCCGGAGCGGGGTGGTCAGGCCTCGCCGGCGTCCTTGTGGTCGGCCAGTTCGCGGACCAGCTCCAGCGCCAGCTTCTGCTGCCGGGTCGACAGCTGGGGCGCCAGGCGGCTGATCTCGATGGTGTATCGGGTGGCCGGATAGTCGTGGTCGAAGGCGGCGCCGGCTTCGGCCATTCCGGCGATCTGGGCGCCGCTCAGGCCCTCGAAGAAATAGCCGATATCGACCTTGAAGAAGCGCGCGATGTCCCAGAGCTTGGACGCCGAGATGCGGTTCGCGCCCTTTTCGTATTTCTGGATCTGCTGGAAGGTCAGACCCAGGGCGCGACCGAGATCGCTCTGGTTATATCCCAGCGCGAGACGCTTCTCGCACACGCGCCGGCCCACATGCCGGTCGACCGGATGAGGTCCGTCCTCGCCCTTGCCTCTGGCCATTGTTCGTCATGCCCTCTCGTGGGTGAAGCTTGCCCTGAATGCGCCTGCTTGGGCCCGCTGTCACGGAAAAACGCCAGATCCGGGCCCTCCGCGCAACTCATGATTGCGTTCCCCGTTGGGCCCGCACCGCGTGCGCGAAAATCATCCCCGCAAGCGAAATTCAGCGCCGCATGCGGAGCATATGGCGCCGCCAGGCCACCGCCGCGGGCAGGAGCGCGAGGAGCAGGCCAAGTCCGAACAGCAGGTCGCCGAACCGGCCATAGATGGTCGCCGCCGCCGGCCCCGGCAGACGCGCGTCGATGACCCCGCTCTCGCCCGGCTCCAGCCGTTGGTCGCCGACCACCCGACCCCAGGGATCGATCATCGCCGACACCCCGGTCGGGGTCGAGCGCACCACCGGCAGCCCGGTCTCGATGGCCCGATAGCTGGCCAGGTTGAGGTGCTGCAGCGGCCCGGAGGTGCGCCCGAACCAGGCGTCATTGGAGATGTTGACGATCCAGCGCGGGCGCACCGCCCCGCCGGGCGTGAACCCGGGATAGAGGCTCTCATAACAGATCAGCGGCTGCACCGGCGGCAGGCCGGGAATGGCGATCGGGGCCGGCCGCGGTCCGGCGCTGAAGTCCAGCGGCATATGCGTCAGGCTGCGCACCCCGAGCGCGCCGAGCAGCCCCCCCGCCGGCAGGTATTCGCCGAACGGCACCAGCCGGTATTTGTCATAGGTGGCGGTGATCCTCAGACCGTCGCCGCCCTCGTCGGTCAGGGCCAGCAGGCTGTTGTAATAGCGCGCCCCGTTCGGGGCGGCCTGATCTTCCACGCCGCGGCCGAGCCCGAGGATCAGCGTCTGACCCGGCTGCACCGCCCGGGCGATGGCGGCGGCGTCGGGCGATCCGGCCGCGAACACCTGATTGGCCGAGGCGGGCAGGGCGCCTTCCGGCCAGATGATCACGTCCGGGACCACCGCGCCCGGGCGACCGGTCAGGTTCACATAGCGGTCGACGATGCCGCGATAGGCCTCGGGCGTCCATTTCGACTCCTGCGCCACATCGGCCTGGACGATGCGCA
>DASRXE010000144.1:0-8126 GCA_035654315.1 Brevundimonas sp. | reverse complement strand
GTCGGAAAATCCCAAAGGCTGGCCAACTCCCTGATCATCCATGTCTCTACGCCTGCTCCATCCGCGAGCGCGCCACTGAAAGATTTTAGACTTTCGTGCAGCGAAGAGTTCTTATCGGCAGTCTCCGCCAATAGCGATTGTTCAGTCCTTATCGCCCAAATCCAGCCGATCATGCTCGCCAAGCGGTAGACCGTGCTGTTGAATTTATAGACGTGATAGACGGTCGGCTTGCTCTCTGTTCGAAGATAGGTGTGCCGACCGGAGGTCGTTACTTCGGTGAGCCGGTAGTAAAGCCCTTCCGCCGCCGCACCCAAGGTTGGTGCATAGCGTTCCAACAGGTCGCGCTTTTGATCCCGCGAGCGAAATGCCTTCGACAAAGCCGGTGTCAGTACCGACTGAACGATTAATGCCGCCGAGGCCACTCCTGCGCCGATGATCGCGGCGATGATTTCGCTATCCATTCAGGTGCTCATCACATCCTGAACACGCCGAACGTCGTCTCCGGGATCGGGGCGTTCAGGCTCGCGGAAATGGCCAGTCCCAGCACGTCCCGCGTCTGCACCGGATCGATCACCCCGTCGTCCCAGAGCCTCGCGGTGGCGTGGTACGGGTTGCCCTCGTCCTCGTATTTCTGGCGCACCGGGGCCTTGAAGGCCTCGGCTTCTTCCGGCGTCCAGGTTTCGGCGTTGCGGTGGACGGTGGCGAGGACGGCGGCGGCCTGTTCGCCGCCCATGACGCTGATCCGGCTGTTCGGCCAGGTGAAGAGGAAGCGGGGGGAGTAGGCGCGGCCGCACATGCCATAGTTGCCGGCGCCGAAGCTGCCGCCGATCAGGACGGTGAATTTGGGGACCTCGGCCGAGGCGACGGCGGTGACCAGCTTGGCGCCGTTCTTGGCGATGCCCTCGGCCTCGTACTTGCCGCCGACCATGAAGCCACTGATGTTCTGCAGGAACAGCAGGGGGATCTTCCGCTTGCAGGCCAGCTGGATGAAGTGGGCGCCCTTCAGCGCGCTTTCGGAGAACAGCACGCCGTTGTTGGCGAGGATGGCCACCGGATAGCCCCAGATGCGGGCGAAACCGCAGACCAGGGTCGTGCCGTACAGGGCCTTGAACTCGTCGAACTCCGAGCCGTCGACGAGGCGGGCGATGACCTCGCGCACGTCCCAGGGAGCGCGGACGTCGTCGGGGATGAGGCCGTACAGCTCTTCGGCGTCGAAGGCCGGGGCGCGGGGCTCTCGGACGTCGAGATCGACCCGCTTCACCGTGTTGAGGCTGTCGACGATGGTGCGGACGATCTCGAGCGCGTGCTCGTCGTTCTCGGCGACGTAGTCGACCACGCCCGAGCGACGGCCGTGGGTCTCGGCCCCGCCCAGTTCCTCGGCCGAGATGACCTCGCCGGTGGCGGCCTTCACCAGCGGCGGGCCGGCGAGGAAGATGGTGCCCTGTTCGCGCACGATCACCGTCTCGTCCGACATGGCCGGGACATAGGCGCCGCCGGCGGTGCAGGAGCCCATGACGCAGGCGATCTGGGGGATCGACTTGGCCGACATCCGCGCCTGGTTGAAGAAGATGCGGCCGAAATGGTCGCGGTCGGGGAAGACCTCGGCCTGGTGCGGCAGGTTGGCGCCGCCGGAATCAACCAGATAGATGCAGGGCAGGTTGTTCTGTTCGGCGATCTCCTGGGCGCGCAGGTGCTTCTTCACCGTCATCGGGAAATAGGCGCCGCCCTTCACCGTCGGGTCGTTGGCGACGATCATGACCTCGCGGCCGGAGACGCGGCCGACGCCGCAGATCATGCCGGCGCCGGGGGCCTCGCCCTTGTACATGTCGTTGGCGGCCAGTTGGCCGATCTCGAGGAAGGGCGAGCCGGGGTCGAGCAGGCGTTCGACGCGGTCGCGCGGCAGCAGCTTGCCGCGGGCGACGTGGCGTTCGCGGGCCTTTTCGGGGCCGCCGAGCGCGGCCTGGGCGACGCGTGCGCGAAGTTCGTCGCGCAGGGCGCGGTTGTGGGCGTCGAGGGCCTTGAAGGCCGGGCTGTTGCGGTCGATGGCGGTGGTCAGCTTGGGCATGGGGCTGGTTTAGGCGGCTTCGCGGCGGCGGGGAAGGTGGAGCGCGCCTTCGGGCGACGCGCTTGGGTCCGGCGGCGCTGGTTCATCACAAAGGACACGAAGGAGGCACGAAGAACACGACCATACCGAGCGCGTGGCGCCGCAGGCGTTCGATCCCTCGAAGGATAGAAGGCGCTTCGCGCGATGAGGCCGCGGGCCCCTTCGTGTCCTTTGTGAATCCTTCGTGCCCTTCGTGATGAACCTCCGCCGCTGGAGGCGCGCACGCCACCGGAAGTCTCAGGGAGAAGGTCCGCTTATGCCACCGCCGCCGAAATCCGGTTGACCCGCCGCCGTCCCCGTGGCCTGTCGCGCGGCCCATGTTGACGCTCAGCCCCGCCACCCGCGCCACCCTGAAAGACCTGCTGCACCTCGCGTGGCCGGTGGTGCTGGCGCGCATCGGGATCATGACCATGGGGCTGACCGATGTGATCGTGGTCGGCAACTGGTCCGGGCTGGAGCTGGCCTATAGCTCGCTGGCCCTCGCGCCGACGGCCATCGTGGTGACCACGGCGGTCGGGCTGATGATGGGGGTGCAGGTGATGACCGCCCGCTTCCTCGGAGAGGGAAGGCGGCATGAGGTGGGCGCGGTGCTGCGGCGCGGGGTGTCCTACTCCCTGCTGCTGGGCGTCGGCTCGATGATCGCCATGATCCTGATCGGGCCGTGGGCGCTGAAGCACATGGGGCTGGCCGAGGGGCTGGGCGAGGGGGCGTCGCCGGTGCTGGTGGTCTTCGCCCTGTCGATGCCGGGCTATCTGGTCAGCGTGGCGGCGCAGTTCTTCCTCGAGGCCATGCACCGGCCGCGCGCCGGCATGTGGGCCATGTGGGTGGCCAACGGCATCAACCTGGCGCTGAACCTGCTGCTGGTGCCCGACCTGCTGGGGATCGGTCTGGACGGGGCGGTGGCCTCGGCCTGGGCGACCTTCTTCGCGCGGACCTCGCTGGCGGTGTTCCTGATCGTCTACATCGTGCGCCTGCCCGAGGCGCGGGAGATCGGCGTGTTCCGGCGGCCGGCGAAAGACGCCGCCGCCGAGCGGGAGCAGCGCAAGATCGGCTACGGCGCCGGGTCCAGCTATTTCATCGAGGTCGGGGCCTTCGCGGCCATGACCTTCATCGCCGGCCAGCTGGGGGCGATCGAGACGGCGGCCTGGACCATCGTGCTGAACGTCACGGCCATCGTCTTCATGATCCCGATGGGCTTGTCGGCGGCGACGGCGGTGCTGGTCGGGCGAGCCTATGGCGCCGGCGACGGCCGCGCGGTGATGCGGTCGGGACTGGTCGGGCTGGGGGTGGTCACCGTGCTGACCCTGGTCGTGGCGCTGGTCGTGTGGCCGACGGCGCCGCTGATCGCCAGCGCCTACAACCGCGACCCGGCCCTGCTGGCGGTGGTGATCCCCGCGCTGGTGCTGGCGACGCTGTTCTTCGTCGCCGACGGCGTCCAGGTGGTCTCGGCCTCGGCCAACCGCGCCGCGGGAGACGTCTGGTGGCCGACCATCATGCATTTCGCGGCCTACAGCCTGATCATGATGCCGCTGGGCTGGTGGCTGGCGCACGCCATCGGGGTCGACGGACTGGTCTGGGCGGTGATCATCGCCAGCCTGGTGTCGTCGGTGCTGCTGACCGGACGGTTCATCAGAGTGGCGCGGCGCCTGCCCGTCAGCGCCGGGTGATCAGCGGGCGAAGACGTACCGGCACGGCCAGCCGGCATTGAAGTGGTGGGCGTTGCCGAGATTGAAATCCTCCAGGACCAGTCGGCGCCCGTCGGCTTCGAGGCGGGCCGGGCCCGACAGGATCGCATTGTCGGGCGTGCTGTTTCCGTCTTCGACGGTCAGGGTCAGCAGGCCGGCGGCGGGGTCGAAATCGACCTGTCCCCAATAGTCCCGGTAGGTCTCGAACGGCAGGAAGGTGACCCAGAAACGGCCGGGCGCCCGGAACTCCAGTTCACGCACCGGCTCTGACGGTTGGGGACGGCCGGAGCAGTCGATCTCGACCTGGCGCCACAGGCCGGTGAGAACCCGTTCGTCGGACTCATCCACCGGCGCGGCGTCGGCCGCCGGGCTGGCCGGATCCTCGATGGTGCGGACGTGGCGAGCGACGGGACCCTCGGGCGCCCGCGCCTCGAGGATCAGGGTCTCGCCGGGGCGCGCGTCCGGCGACACCGTCAGGCTCAGACGATCCACCGACAGGGTGGCGATCCCGGCCGGCGTGATCCGCCAGTCGACCAGGCAGGACGAGGGAATCGCCGGCGGCGTCCAGGTGGCGGTTCGTCCGAGGGCGGAGACGGCTTCGAGAGGCAGCGATTCGCCCGGGTGAACGGCCTCGGCGTCGATCCAGAATTCGATCGGGTGGAAGCGGAACGCGTTGCACGCTTCCGACACGGCGGCCTCACCCGACCGGGCGACGACGGGCGACGGGCCGCTGGCGCAGCCGGCGAAGGCGAGGCCGAACGCGGCGAGCACGGCAAACGTGGCGTGATGGCGCATTGGAATCTCCTTCCCCGGCCACTGTGCACGATCCGGGACGGCGCGCGAGCCCTCCGATCCTGACGATGGGCGTGCGCCAGAGGCTTTGCCGCCGGGGCGCGGCGTCTCTATATGGTCGCCTCCCCAAGCCCTCCGGATTCCCATGGCCCGCATCCTGATCACCTCGGCCCTGCCGTACATCAACGGCATCAAGCATCTGGGGAATCTGGCCGGGTCAATGCTGCCGGCGGACGTCTACGCCCGGTTCAAGCGGGCCCAGGGGCATGAGGTGCTCTACATCTGCGCCACCGACGAACACGGCACGCCGGCCGAACTGGCCGCCGCCGCCGCGGGGCAGGACGTGCGCACCTACTGCAACGAGCAGCACGATATCCAGAAGACGGCGGGGGAGGCGTTCGGGCTGAGCTACGACTGGTTCGGGCGGTCGTCGAACGCGCCCAATCACCGGCTGACGCAGCATTTCGCCGAGGTGCTGGAGAAGAACGGGCTGATCGAGGAGCGGGTCGACCGGATGATCTATTCGGTCGACGACGCCCGCTTCCTGCCCGACCGCTATGTCGAGGGGACCTGTCCGCACTGCGCCTACGTCGGGGCGCGCGGGGACCAGTGCGACAACTGCGGACGGCTGCTCGATCCGACCGACCTGATCGACCCCTGGTCGGCAGTGTCCGGGTCGCGGAACCTGGAGGTGCGGGACACCCGGCACCTGTATCTGCTGCAGACGAAGCTGGCCGACCGCATCCGGGCGTGGATCGAGTCCAAGACCGACTGGCAGACGCTGGCCAGGTCGATCGCTTTGAAACACCTCGACGAGGGGCTGATCGACCGGGGCATCACCCGCGACCTGAAATGGGGCGTGCCGGTGGTGGGCCCGGACGGCGGGCCGCGCCCCGGCATGGAGGGCAAGGTCTTCTACGTCTGGTTCGACGCCCCGATCGAATACATCGGCGCCACCGAGGAATGGGCCGACGCCACCGGCCGGACGTGGCGCGACTGGTGGCGCACCGACGAGGGCGCCGACGACGTCCGCTACGTCCAGTTCATGGGCAAGGACAATGTCGCCTTCCACACCGTCAGCTTCCCGGCGACCATCCTCGGCTCGGGCGAGCCGTGGAAGACGGTCGACACGCTGAAGGCGTTCAACTGGCTGAACTGGTACGGCGGGAAGTTCTCGACCAGCCAGAAGCGCGGCGTCTTCATGGATCAGGCGCTGGAGCTGTTGCCGGCCGACTACTGGCGCTGGCGGCTGACCGCCTACGGGCCCGAGCATTCGGACTCGGCCTTCACCTGGGAGGATTTTCAGGCCTCGACCAACAAGGACCTGGCCGACGTGCTGGGCAATTTCGTCAACCGCATCGTCAAGTTCGCCGAGAGCAAATTCGAGGGCGTCGTGCCGGACGCCGGCGAGCCGGGACCGCTGGAGGCGAAGCTGGAGGCCGATGTCGCTGCCGGCATCGCCGAGGCGACGGCGGCCTTCGAGGCGATGGAGTTCCGCAAGGCCTGTCAGGCGCTGCGGGCCGTCTGGGTGCTGGGCAACGAATACCTGCAGGAGGCGGCGCCGTGGACCGCCTTCAAGACCGATGTCGACCGGGCGGCGGTCGGAGTGCGCACGGGCCTCAACCTGGTGGCCCTGTTCGCCCGGCTGGCCGCGCCGGTGATGCCGTTCTCGGCGGTGAAGATCGCGGCCTCGGTCGGGGCGACGGACCTGGGTTGGCCGTCGGCGGATGAGGCGCTGCTGGATCAGCTGCCACGCGGCCGGGCGGTGGCCGCGCAGGGCGTGCTGTTCACCAAGATCGAGGACGCCCAGGTGGCGGAGTGGTCGGAGCGGTTCGGCGGGGCGGAGAGCTAGGACGCGAGTCTCAGCTGGACCGAGGGCGGTGGGACCGGATGGCCCATATCCCCCGCCGCCTCGATCCACGTCACGATGGCATCCCGAACGTTGATCAGCGCTTCTTCCGGAGTTTCGCCGTCGCTCATGCAGCCGGGAAGGTCGGGAACGAGCGCCAGAAAGCCGCCGCCGTCTTCAGGAGCCAACGGTTGAACGATTACCGGATAGTCCAAAGCGTTCACGTCAGTTGCGCCACGGCGTCCAGGAAGCGGACGAGTTGCCGAATATACACCGGCTTTATCGGTCGCGCGAAGGGTATCGACAGTTTCTCGCGCATCCGGGGGTGCGCCACCTTGTAATGCGAACTGCCGCCGCGTGCCGGCTCGCACAGCGCCCCGAAGTCCGCGCAGACCGCTTCGACGTCCTTGATGCGCCATTTACCGGTGGGATTGGCGCGCATGGCTTCGAGGCGGTCAGTCATCGTTTAGCTTTCCGGCGGGCGCCGCCGACGAGATGTCGCGCCGCTGTCTCAGAGCCTGGGCACGCCGACCGCCCTCAACAATGCACCCCGCTACGAAGGCGCGGAAACCTCGTTCGGCGTCGTCGGGGATTTCGTTGCCGGCGGATCCGCCGGGATCCCGTGCGCCGGGGCGGCGCTGTCTTCCTCGCCGCGCGTGCCGCGCAGGTGGTGGGCGGCCTCTTCCTCGCCGATGTCGAGGAAGGCCGGGGCGGCGGCGTTGAATTCCTCCATCCGGTCGGTGCGCACGATCACGGAACGGGCGCCGTCCCAGACCATGTGCAGGGCGACATAGAGGACGATCAGCAGGCCGACGTAGCCGATCCAGCGGTGTTTGGTCAGGATGCGGGCGATGAAGGTGGCGGCCACGCCCATCAGGGCGATCGACAGGATCAGGCCGAAGACCATGATCCACGGATGCTCGTGCGCCGCGCCGGCCACGGCCAGAACGTTGTCGAGCGACATGGTCACGTCGGCGATCATGATCTGCAGCAGGGCGGCGCCGAAGCTCTTGCGCTTCAGGCCCAGCTCCTCGGGCGACGGCCCTTTGCCGTGCTCGATCTGCATGGCCAGTTCCAGCTCGGCCTCGGCCTCGGCCTGGTCGTGGGTGGCGGACTCGCGCAGCTCGCGCCACATCTTCCAGCACACCCAGAGCAACAGCAGGCCGCCCGCCAGCAGCAGGCCGACGATGGCCAGAAGCTGGACCGTGATCAGGGCGAAGCCGATGCGCAGGATCACCGCGGCGGCGAGGCCGATCAGAATGGCCTTCTTGCGCTGCTCCGGCGCGAGGGCGGCGGCGGCGAGGCCGACGGCCACGGCGTTGTCGCCAGCCAGCACCAGGTCGATCATCAGCACCTGGCCGAGCGCGGCCAGTTGCGAAGCGAGTTCGGGAGAGCTCAGGAATTCCATGGTCGCGCTCTAGGGCAGGGGAGGGCGGTTCGGCAAGACGTCGCGGGCGGTTCAGGTTCCCTGCCGGGAGCGCGCCGCCTCATAGAGGGCGATCGCCGCCGCGTTGGAGACGTTGAGGCTTTCGAAGCCGCCGGGCATCGGGATTTTCGCCATCACGTCGCAGTGCTCGGCCACCAGCCGTCGCACGCCGTCGCCCTCGGAGCCCATGACCAGCACGGTCGGGCGGTTGTCCAGCGCCTGCGCCAGCGTCTGTTCCGCCGCTCCGTCCAGACCCACGGCGCGCCAGCC
>DASRXE010000143.1:0-5976 GCA_035654315.1 Brevundimonas sp. | reverse complement strand
GCGGGTGCGGGCGTTGGTGTGCGTGCGCTGACCGCGGACCGGCAGGCCCTTGCGGTGACGCAGGCCGCGGTAGCAGGCCAGGTCCATCAGACGCTTGATGTTCATCGACGTCTCGCGGCGCAGGTCGCCCTCGACGGTGTGGTCGCGGTCGATCGTTTCGCGGATCTGCAGCACTTCGGCGTCGGTCAGCTGATTGACGCGACGGGCCGGCTCGATCCCGACCTTGGCCGTGATGTCCTTCGCCGCATGCGCGCCGATGCCATGGATGTACTGAAGCGCGATTTCGACGCGCTTGTTGGTCGGGATATTGACGCCAGCGATACGGGCCACGAAGCTCTCCAGATACGCGTGTGCGGACGCAACAAACGCTCCGGTCAACAGACCAGGAGCGTCGACGCCCTTCGCGGAAGCGCGCCTTATACAGGGGATTCCGGTTCCGTCAACGGTGCGCGCGTGGTTTGGGCCGCTAACCGGACCGGCCGAACTCGAGAACCAGCGTCACGGTGACCGAGGCGTCATAGGCGCCGTCCAGCGTGGCGGGCCGGAACCGGTAGAGGTCGCGCGCGGCCGCGAGACCCGCCTCAGCAAAGCCCTGCCCCGCCGGCGTGGCGCTCACGACATCGCACTGGTCCAGGCGGGTGTCGGGCCGTATCCGGCAGCGAACGGTGACGACGCCTGACACGCCTGCGGAAAGGGCCTGGCGCGGATGATAAGCCCGCAGATCGTTCATTTGGGGCCGCCTCAGATTGCGAGGACCCGTGCGGACGCCGCGGCCCGGTCCGTCGCCGGCGCCGACACCCGAGCCGGTCCCGGTCCCCTGCCCGCCCTGACCCTGGCCGGGGGTCGGGGACGGCAGCGGCGATACGCCGACGACGACTTCGGGCTCGGGCGCCTGTTCGCGCGGCGCCGGAACCTCCGGCGGCACAGGCTCGCGGGGCGGCGGCGGCACATGAATGCGCGAGGGCGCGGCCGGCGCCCCGCCGCCGGTGCGTTCGGCGGGCCTTTCAGGCGGCGGTGGCGGCGGCGGCGGTGGAACGGGCCGGAACAGTTCGACCTCGAACACCGGCGGCAGGGGCTGCAGCGGCGCCGGTCCGGTGCGGGCGACCAGCGCGAACATGCCGACATGCGCGGCCAGCACGACCGCGAAGGCGGCGAGCTTGCGCTGCCGGTCCCGGGTGAGAAGCGAGCGGATGTTCACGCGCGGACTGTGCCACATGGGGCATGAACGCGCCGGGACCGGAAGGGGTCAGTTCCCGTTCAGGAGTCCAGCGCGGCGTCGATGGCGGCCGAGACGGTCTCGATCGCGCCCATGCCGTCGATCTCGGTCAGCAGCCCCTTGTCGGCGTAATAGGGCAGCAGCGGCGCGGTCTGGCGATTGTAGACGGCCAGCCGGTCCTTGAAGGTGTCCGGATTGTCGTCCGGCCGGGCCTGTTCGGCGAACCGCTTCGAGATGCGGGCCGTCAAGGCGGCGTCATCGACGCACAGGCGGACGACCCGGTCGATCTTCGCGCCGCGACTAGCCAGCATGGCGTCCAGCGCCTCGGCCTGGGCCACGGTGCGCGGGAAGCCGTCGAAGATGGCCCCGCCGGCGGCTTCCGCCTCGGGCAGGCGCGCCTCGATCAGGGCGATGACGATCTCGTCGGTGACCAGGTCGCCGCGCGCCAGCACGTCCTTGACCTTCAGGCCCAGTTCCGAGCCGGAGGCGATGGCGGCGCGCAGCATGTCGCCGGTCGACAGCTGGACCATGCCGCGGGTCTCGACCAGCCGCTTGGCCTGCGTGCCCTTGCCGGCCGCGGGCGGTCCGAACAGGATCAGGTTCATCGCCGCCCCTCCCCGGGCCTTGGGCTCAAGCAGCGCGAAGCGCGACAGCCCACCAAATACCTCAGCGCCGCGCCGGGGCGGTGACGCCCTTGCCGCGGCTCTGGCCCCGGCCGCGCAGCTTGGCCTTCTTGATCAGGCCTTCGTACTGGTGCGCCAGCAGTTGGGACTGGATCTGGGCCACCGTGTCCATGGTCACCGAGACCACGATCAGGATGGAGGTGCCGCCGAAGGCCATCAGCATGCTGCTGGGCAGGAACAGTTCCGGGATCACGCAGACGGCGGTGATGTAGAGGGCGCCGATCGTGGTCAGCCGGGTCAGCACATAGTCCAGATATTCGGCCGTGCGCTTGCCCGGACGGATGCCCGGCAGGAAGCCGCCGTATTTGCGCAGGTTCTCGGCCGTGTCCTCGGGATTGAAGGTGATCGAGGTGTAGAAGAAGGTGAAGAAGATGATCAGGACCGCATAGATCCCCATGTAGATGGGCCGCCCGTGCTGCATCTCCGCCGTCACGACCGGCAGCCAGGTCAGCCAGGCCGGCAGGTCGGCGGTGGCGGTCACCTGGGCGACGGTGGTCGGCAGCATCAGCAGGGACGAAGCGAAGATCGGCGGGATGACGCCGGCGGTGTTGACCTTCAGCGGCAGGAACGAGCGTTCGCCGCCAGCCATGCGGTTGCCTTCCTGGCGCTTGGGATACTGGATCAGCAGCCGGCGCTGGGCCCGTTCCATGAAGACGATGAACACCACCACGGCGACGCCCCCGGCCACGCCGAGAAGCAGGGCGAAGGGCGACATCAGGCCTTGCTGGGCCAGGCCGAACATGCGGGCGAGCGTGCCCGGCAGGACGGCGACGATGCCGGCCATGATGATCAGCGAAATGCCGTTGCCGATGCCGCGCGCGGTGATCTGCTCGCCCAGCCACATCAGGAACATGGTGCCGCCCGTCAGGACCGTCACGGTCGAGACGATGAAGAAGATGCCGGGCTGGTCGATCAGGCCCGGTTGGGCGTTCAGGCCGATGGCGATGCCCGTCGACTGGAACAGCGCCAGCACCACGGTCAGGTAGCGGGTGTACTGGTTCAGCTGCTTGCGGCCGCTCTCGCCGCCTTCCTTGCGCAGCTTCTCCCACGGCGGATACACCGCGCCCATCAGCTGGACGATGATCGACGCCGAGATGTAGGGCATGACGTTGAGCGCGAACACGGCCATCCGCTCGACGGCGCCGCCCGAGAACATGTTGAACATGTCGAGGATGCCGCGCTGGCCGTCCGGGTTCTGGAAGAACTGCAGGAAGGCCTCGGAGTTGATCCCCGGGATCGGCACATAGGTGCCGACGCGGTAGACCAGCAGGGCCCCCAGCGTGAACAGAAGGCGCTTGTGCAACTCGGTCGCCTTGGCGAACGAGCCCATGTTCATATTTGCTGCGAGTTGTTCGGCGGCCGAAGCCATATGTCGTTACCCCGACTGATCAGAACGGCGCATCGGACAGGAATCCGGCGCTTGCGTCCAGATAGGCGAAGGGCGCCCTCTTAGCGAGAGCGCCCCTCAAGCTTTATTTGGCGGCCGTGCGCTTGGCGCGGGCCGAGACCTTGTTGGCGTCGCCCAGCGGGGCCTTGGGAGCCGGAGCCTTGCCCTTGGCGGCGTTGCGCTTCTCGACGCGCGCGGCGGCCTTGGCTTCAGCGGCGATGCGCTGCTGCTCGACCGAGCCGCCGGCGGCTTCGATGGCCTTGATGGCGCCCGAAGTGGCCGACCAGACGACCAGATTCAGCTTGCCCTTGATCTCGCCGGTGCCCAGCAGGCGGACGCCGTCCTTGACGCGGCGGATGACGCCGGCGGCGACCAGCGCCTCACCGTTGATCTCGGCCTTGGCGTCCAGCTTCTTGGCGTCGATCGCCTCCTGCAGGCGCCACAGGTTCACTTCGGCCAGCTTCAGCGCGTTCGGATTGTTGAAGCCGCGCTTCGGCATCCGCATGTACAGCGGCATCTGGCCGCCTTCGAAGCCGCCGATGGCGACGCCCGAACGCGACTTCTGACCCTTGACGCCGCGGCCGGCGGTCTTGCCCTTGCCCGAGCCCGGGCCACGGCCGACGCGCATGCGCTTCTTGTGAGCGCCCTCGTTGTCGCGGATTTCGTTCAGTTTCATATGCCTGATCCTTTCGGGTGCTAGCGCCTGGCCCGGGCCAGACTCGGCTGTTGTTGGGGTGATTAGTGGTTAGTGATTAGTGGTTCGATCAAGCGCGGCCCAACCACTAATCACTAATCACTGATCACTTCGCCAGCGCGGGCAGCCGGTGATCGCCACCGACTGCCCGTCACGCCTTACTTCTCGACCACTTCGACCATGTGGGCGACCTTGGCGATCATGCCGCGGACGGAGGGCGTGTCCTCCAGGGTCGATTCACGACCCATGCGGTTGAGGCCCAGGCCGGCCAGGGTGGCGCGCTGGTCCGACTTGCGGCGGATCGGCGAACCGGTCTGGCGGATGGTGACGGTGGCTTTGGATTCGGTCTTGGCCATCTATCAGCCCTCCACAGCTTCAGGCGCCGAGGCGCCGTCGTTGCGGCGGCCCATCAGGTCGGCGACCTTCTTGCCGCGCTTCGAGGCCACCATGCGGGGCGACGACTGGACCTTCAGAGCTTCGAAGGTGGCGCGGATCATGTTGTAGGGGTTCGACGAACCGGTCGACTTGCCGACGACGTCCTGGACGCCGAGGGTTTCGAGCACGGCGCGCATCGGACCGCCCGCGATGACGCCGGTTCCCGGAGGGGCGGCGCGCATCATGATCTTGCCGGCGCCCCAACGGCCATTGCCGTCGTGGTGCAGGGTGCGGTTCTCGCGCAGCGGAACCTTGATCATGGTCTTCTTGGCTTCCTCGGTCGCCTTGCGGATGGCTTCCGGCACTTCGCGCGCCTTGCCGTGACCGAAGCCGACGCGGCCCTTGCCGTCGCCGACGACCATCAGGGCCGCGAACGAGAACCGGCGGCCGCCTTTGACCGTAGCCGCGACGCGGTTGATGTGCACCAGCTTCTCGACGATGTCCGAATCCGGACCGTCGACGGCGGGAGCGTTGCGGTTGTCACGACGGTTGCGGTCACCGCCGCCGCCGCGTTGGGGTTGTTGCGCCATCTGTCGCGTCCCTTAGAAGTTCAGGCCGGCTTCACGCGCGGCTTCCGCCAGCGCCTTCACCCGTCCGTGATAGATGTAGCCGCCGCGGTCGAAGACGACGTCCTTGACGCCCTTCTCGATGGCGCGTTCGGCGATCAGCTTGCCGATGGTGGCGGCCGCCGCGACGTCCGAACCCTTGACCTTCTTGCCCTTCTCGCCTTCCAGCGAGGAGGCGGAGGCCACCGTGACGCCCTTGGTGTCGTCGATGATCTGGGCCGAGATGTTCTTGTCCGAGCGGTGGACCGACAGGCGCAGGCGGCCGTTGGCCACGGCCTTCAGGCGGCGGCGGGTGCGCTCGGCGCGGCGCTTGGCGTTTTGCTTGAGAGTGGTAGCCATGGCTTACTTCTTCTTGCCTTCCTTGCGCCGGACCTTTTCGCCCGTGTAGCGCACGCCCTTGCCCTTGTACGGCTCCGGCGGACGCAGCTTGCGGATGACGGCGGCGATCTGGCCGACGGCCTGCTTGTCGGCCCCCGAGATCTTGATTTCCGTCTGCTTCGGCACCGCGAAGGTGACGCCGGCGGGCGGCTGGATGTCGACGTCGTGCGAGAAGCCGAGTTGCAGCGACAGGGCGTTGCCCTTCATTGCGGCGCGATAGCCGACGCCGACCAGGTCCAGGCTCTTTTCAAAGCCCGTGGTGACGCCGACGACCATGTTGTCGACCAGGGTGCGCGACAGGCCCCACATGGCGCGGCCACGCTGGGTGTCGGTGCGCAGGCCGAGGTTGATGCCCTCGTCGTTCTGCGAGACCTCGATCTCTTCGGCGACGGTCCAGGAGCGCTCGCCCTTGGGACCCTTCACCGACACGGTCTGACCGTCGAGCGTGACAGTCACGCCCTTCGGAACAGCGATGGTGCGTTTGCCGATACGGGACATATCAGTAGACCCTGCAGAGGACTTCGCCGCCCACCTTGGCTTCGCGAGCCGCGGTGTCCGACATGACGCCCTTGGACGTGGAGAGGATCGAGATGCCGAGGCCGTTCTTGATCGGCTTC
>DASRXE010000142.1:0-2775 GCA_035654315.1 Brevundimonas sp. | reverse complement strand
GGCGCGCTCGGGCAGGTCGCCGACGTCGCGGCCGTCGATCAGGATGTCGCCCGAAGTGGGACGCTCCAGCAGGCCGGCGGCGTGCAGCAGGCTGGACTTGCCGGAACCGGAGGGGCCGATCAGGCCGACGACCTCGCCGGGCATGACGTCGAGGTCGACGCCCTTGAGCACGGTCAGCGGTCCGGCGGCGGAGTCGTAGGTGCGGGTGACGCCGCGGACGGAGAGGACCGGCGTCGGGCGGGGTTTACTCATAGCGCAGGGCCTCCACCGGATCCATTTTGGCGGCGCGCCACGAGGGCAGCAGGCTGGCCACGCAGGACATGAACACCGACCACAGGGTGACCCAGACGACGTCGAGCGGATCGACCTCGGCGGGAATGGCGTCGAGCATGTAGACGTCGGCGTCGAACAGCCGGACCTGGAACAGCCATTCGAGGGAATGCTGGATCGCCCCGATGTTGAGGCAGAACAGCAGGCCGAGGATGAGTCCCGTGACGGTGCCGGCCACGCCGATCGCGGCGCCGGCGATGAAGAAGACGCGCAGCATCGACGACTGGCTGGCCCCGACGGTGCGCAGGATGGCGATGTCGCGAGTCTTGTTCTTCACCAGCATGACGATGCCGGAGATGATGTTGAGGGCGGCGATGGCGACGACGAGGCCGAGAATGATGCTCATCGCCACGCGCTCGACCTTGAGCGCGCCCCAGAAGGCGGCCAGCCGATCGCGCCAGTCGCTGGTGATGGCGCCGGGTCCGGCCGCTTCGCGCACGGGCGCCAGGAGGTCGCCGACCCGGTCCGGTTCCGCGACCTTCAGTTCGATGACATCCCAGACGCCCTCCTTGGCGAAGAACAGCTGGGCCTGCTCCAGCGGCATGAAGATGAAGAGGCGGTCGAAGTCGGCGGTGCCGGAGCTGAAGGTGCCGCCGACGCGGTAGGTCTTCTCCAGCCCGCCGAGATTGCCGAGGGCGCTGTCGGCGCCGGTCGGGGAATAGAGGGTGATCGGATCGCCGACCCGCAGGCCGAGGCCCTCGGCCAGCGACTTGCCGATCAGGACGTTGTCGCCGCCCCAGTCGCCCTGCCCGAAGGTGCGCCGGGCCTCGTCGGTCAGGCTGTCGTTGACATAGGCCATGGAACCCAGATCGCCGGGGCGGATGCCGCGCACCATGGCGCCGGTCGTCTGGCCGGCGGCGCGGACGATGCTCTGGTTCTCGGTCAGGGGGGTGACGCTGACCACGCCGGGAACGGCGGCGATGCGCTCAACCGCGGCGTCGCGGGCCGGGTCGTTGAGCATCTGGCCCTGGACGTACATGTGGCCGTTGAAGGACAGCATCCGATCGAGCAGCTCGTTGCGGAAGCCGGCCATGATGCTCATCACCACGATCAGGGCCATCACCGCCAGGGCGATGGCGACATAGGAGATGATGGCGATCAGGGCGATGCCGCCCTCGCGCCGCCGGGCCCGCAGGTAACGCAGGGCGAGGCCGAACTCCCAGGCCGAGAAGGGCCCGGCCGGTTTGATGGGACTGGCGGCCGTCGTCGGGGCGTCCGTCATGCGGTCAATCTCGCCATGGCTTCATCGAGGGGCACGGAGATCTTTTCGCCGGTGGCGCGACGCTTGAGCTCGACGACGCCGTCGGCGAGACCCTTGGGACCGATGGTCAGTTGCCAGGGCACGCCGATCAGGTCGGCGGTGGCGAACTTGCCGCCCGGGCGCTCGTCGGTGTCGTCGTAGAGGACGTCCTTGCCGGCGGCCTCAAGCCTGGCGACAGCGTCCTCGCAGGCCGCGGAGACGGCCTCGTCGGAGGCGCGCAGGTTGATGACGACCACGTCGAACGGCGCGACGGCGTCGGGCCAGATGATGCCGCCGGCGTCGTGGCTGGCCTCGATGATGGCGCCGAGCAGGCGAGAGACGCCGACGCCGTAGCTACCCATGTGGACCGGCGCGTCCCGGCCGTCCGGACCGGCGACGAAGGCCTTCATGGGGACCGAGTATTTGGTCCCGAAATAGAAGATGTGGCCGACCTCGATGCCGCGGGCGGACAGGCGGTCGCCCTCGGCGGTCTCGCTCTCGAAGCGGCCGGCGTCGTGCATTTCCTCGGTCGCAGCATACAACGCTGTTCGCTGATCAACGATTGACTGAAGATCGTCCCAATCAACGTCGCCGCCGGGGACGGGCATCTCGACCAGTTTGCGGTCGCAGAAGACGGCGCTCTCGCCGGTGTCGGCCAGAACGATGAACTCGTGGCTGAGATCGCCGCCGATCGGACCGGTGTCGGCGCGCATCGGCACCGCCTTCAGCCCCATGCGGGCGAAGGTATTGAGGTAGGCCACAAACATGCGGTTGTAGGCCTTGCGGGCCGAGGCCTCGTCGATGTCGAAGCTGTAGGCGTCCTTCATCAGGAACTCGCGGCCGCGCATGACGCCGAAGCGGGGGCGGCGCTCGTCGCGGAATTTCCACTGGATGTGGAAGAGGTTGAGCGGCAGCGACTTGTAGCTCTTCACATAGCCGCGGAAGATGTCGGTGATCATCTCCTCGTTGGTCGGCCCGTAGAGCAGCTCACGCTCGTGCCGGTCGGTGATGCGCAGCATCTCGGGGCCGTAGGCATCGTAGCGGCCCGACTCGCGCCACAGGTCGGCGAGCTGGAGGGTGGGCATCAGAAGCTCGACGGCCCCTGCCCGCTCCTGCTCCTCGCGGACGATCTGCTCGATCTTGCGCAGCACCCGCAAGCCCAGCGGCAGCCAGGCGTAGATGCCGGCGGCCTCCTGCTTGATCAG
>DASRXE010000141.1:0-6297 GCA_035654315.1 Brevundimonas sp. | reverse complement strand
GGGCAACGTCGGCCTGATGCAGGCGGTCAAGAAATTTGATCCGGACAAGGGCTTCCGCCTGGCGACCTACGCCATGTGGTGGATTCGCGCCTCGATCCAGGAATACATCCTGCGCAGCTGGTCGCTCGTGAAGATGGGCACGACCGCGGCGCAGAAGAAGCTGTTCTTCAACCTGCGCAAGGCCAAGAGCCAGATTTCGGCCTTCGAGGAAGGCGACCTGCGTCCGGAACACCTCTCGGCCATCGCCACCAAGCTGGGCGTGTCCGAGGAGGAGGTCACCAACATGAACCGCCGCCTCGGCGGCGACGCTTCGCTGAACGCGCCGCTGCGCGCCGACGGCGAGAGCGAATGGCAGGACTGGCTGGCGGACGACACGGCGGTCTCGCAGGAGACCCAGCTGGCCGAAAGCGAGGAGAAGTCGATCCGCATGGGCCTGCTGGAAGAGGCCATGCAGGAGCTCACCGATCGCGAGAAGCACATCCTGACCGAGCGCCGCCTCAAGGACGACCCGGTTACGCTGGAGGAGCTGGCGGGTCAGTACGGGGTCTCGCGCGAGCGGGTGCGCCAGATCGAGGTTCGGGCGTTCGAAAAGCTGCAGAAGGCCATGCGGGCCGCCGCCGAAGAGCGGAACCTGGTCGACGCCTGATAGCGGGACGAAGGGGCCGGCGCAGCCGGCCTCAGCCGGCCCGCTTCATCGGCTGCGACGGCGCCATGGCCAGCAGTGAGCCGATCGGCGCGGCGACGCTGGCCTTCGTCGGCGGCCCGGACGCGAGGGTGACCTCCAGCGCCCCGACAGCCACGGCCAGCCGTGAATCGGAGGTCTTCATCGCGAGTGATTTCAGCGTTGCGGCTTGTTCCCGGATGGCCCGTACCGCCTGCAAGGGGTCGTTGTCGAACTGGTCAAGGGCGGCGGCCAGAATGCGCATGGCCTGATCCCTGGCCGCGGCCATGGCCGTCGCGCCATTGGCCGGCTTGTCGGCCCTGCGCTTGCGATCGCCGGTGAACTCGCCTGAGTTGAAGCGGCGACGATCCGGTCCGACGTAGCCGACGGCTTCAACCCAGTCCCGGGGCTTGAGGGCGACGTTCTCGATCCGTTTGAGCAGGTCGGCGCTGGTGAAGGGCTTGCGAAGGAATTCATGCACGCCGCTGTCGCGCGCGCCGAGGATCGTGCTGGCGGTCGCATCGGCCGTGACCATGATGATCGGTGCGCGACGGCAGGCGAAACTGGAGCGCCGCAGGGCCCGCGCCAGCGACTCCCCGTCCAGCTTCTCGCCCGTCCGCTCTGTGAAGACGATGCCGGGTTCCAGATCGGAGGCCGTCTGCAGCGCGCGAGGCTCGTTGGGCTCGACCACGATCTCGCCCGCGCCCATGCCCTTGATGATGTCGGTCAGCAGCCGTGCAGCATGGGGATTCGGATCGACGACCAGAACCCGCCTCAACACCGGGGCCAGCTTCGCCAGCAGGCGATGATCGACAGCAAACAAGACGCGGCCTCCAGACGGACCCGTCATCCTTAACCGCCGCCGGTTAAGACCCCTTGAACGCTGGTGTTTTCCTGGATCTGCTTCAGCCCTGGAATGGATCGTGCATCAGAATGGTGTCGTCACGCTCCGGGCTGGTCGACAGCAGGGCCACGGGCGCGCCGATCAGTTCCTCCACGCGCCGCACGTATTTGACGGCGTTGGCGTTGAGGTCGCGGAAGCTGCGGGCGCCGGCGGTGCTTTCGCTCCAGCCTTCCAGTTCCTCGAACACCGGCTCGGCCGCGGCCTGCGCCTTCAGGCTGGACGGCAGATAGTTCAGCACCTCGCCATCAACGCGATAGCCGACACAGATTTTCAGCGTCTCCAGCCCGTCCAGCACGTCGAGCTTGGTCAGGGCGATGCCGTCGATGCCGTTGATGGCCACTGACTGCCGGACCAGCACGGCGTCGAACCAACCGCAGCGCCGGGCCCGGCCGGTATTCACGCCGACTTCGCGGCCCACCGTCGCCAGATGATCGCCGACCGCATCGTTCAGCTCGCAGGCGAACGGTCCCTCGCCGACCCGCGTCGTGTAGGCTTTCACGATGCCGAGGACGTAGCCCACGCTGCGCGGGCCGATCCCCGCCCCCGCCGCAGCCTGTCCGGCGACCGTGTTCGAGCTGGTCACATACGGATAGGTGCCGTGATCCACGTCCAGAAAAGCGCCCTGGGCCCCCTCGAACAGCACGCGCTTTCCGGCCCGGCGGGCCTCGTCCAGCACCCGCCAGGCGGGCTGGATGTAGGGCAGGATTTTCGGCGCGATCTCGAGGAGTTGCGTGAGCAGCGCGTCCGGATCGATCGGCTCCAGACCGAGGCCCGCCCGCAGCGGATCGTGGTGCGCCCGTAACCGGTCGATCTTCATCTTCAGATCCTCGGCGCTGGCGAGATCGCAGACGCGGATCGCGCGGCGGCCGACCTTGTCCTCATAGGCCGGTCCAATGCCGCGCCCGGTGGTGCCAATCCGGGCCCCGGGCGCGCTCGCCGCCGCCTCTCGGGCCACGTCAAGCGCCGGGTGGATGGGCAGGATAAGGCAGGCGTTGTCGGCGACGATCAGCACGTCGGGGCTGATCGCAACGCCTTGCGCCTCAATCTTCTCGATCTCGCCGACCAGATGCCAGGGATCGACGACGACACCGTTGCCGATGATCGACGGCTTGCCCTGCACCACGCCGCTGGGTAGCAGCGCGAGCTTGTAGACCTTGCCGTCGACGACGAGGGTGTGGCCCGCATTGTGCCCGCCCTGGAAGCGGACGACTACGTCAGCCCGGTTCGACAGCCAGTCGACGATCTTGCCCTTGCCCTCGTCGCCCCACTGGGCGCCGACCACCGCGACGTTCGCCAAGACGTTTCTCCGCTACCGGAATTTTTCGGGATGCGGGCGCAGCCTATAGCGGGGGAATCGGGCGGTGTCGTCCCGATGGGCGGATTAATCCGCCAGCGCCGCCTCGAAGGCCCAGTCGAGCCATGGCGTCAGGGCTTCGACGTCCGCCGCATCCACGGTGCAGCCGCACCAGATGCGCAGGCCCGCGGGCGCGTTGCGGTGGCTCTCGATGTCGAAGGCGGCGCCCTCGGTCTCGACCAGCGCCTTCATCCGCGTCACCAGCGCCTGTCGCGCCGGCTCATCCATCACGGTCACCCGCGGATCGACGATCTTGAGGCAGACCGACGTGGTCGAGCGGATCCCCGGGTCCTCGGCGAGATAGTCGATCCAGCCCGACCTCCGGACCCACGCGTCCAGCGCCGCCGCGTTGGCTTCGGTCCGGGCGATCAGCGCCGGCAGGCCGCCGACCGAGAGCCCCCATTCGACGCCGTCGATCCAGTCCTCGATGGTCCAGACCGAGAAGGTGTTGATCATTGAGCCCGAGGCCAGCGCTGGTTCGAAGCCCCTGGCGTTCGTCAGTCGAAGAACCTTGGGAATCGGCCTTGGGGGCGTGTAGGCGTCCAGCCGCTCGATCGCCCTCGGCGACAACGCCGCGACGCCCAGCCCCGCCTCCCCGCCCAGAGCCTTCTGGAAACTGAAGGTCACCACGTCCAGCCGATCCCACGGCAACGGCATGGCGAAGGCGGCCGAGGTCGCGTCGCAGATGACGAGACCTTCGCGATCCTCCGCGATCCAGTCGCCGCCGGGCGCCTTTACCCCCGAGGTGGTGCCGTTCCACGGAAGGACGAGGTCCCTGGCTGGATCGACCTTCGATACATCGGGGAACCGGCCCCACGAGGCGGTGAGGATTTCAGGATCGAGCTTGAGGTGGTCGCGGAGGTCCGTCGCCCAGACCTGGCCGAAATTCTCGAACGCCATCACCTGGACCGGCCGTTCGCCCAGCATCGACCACATCGCCGCCTCGACGGCCCCGGTGTCCGATCCCGGCACATAGACCAGCCGCCAGTCTGTCGGAACTTGCAGCAGATCCCGTGTCAGGCGCAGGGCATATGCGAACCGCTCGACGACCTCCGGAGCCCGGATGCCGCGGCCCAGCAATTCATGCGGTATGGCCTGGCTGGACCAGCCGGGCCGCTTGGCCGTCGGGCCCGACGAGAACCACGGCCGCGCGGGCTTGGCGTTCGGCTTTCCGCTCATCCGCCGCGCCGCGGGTTATTCGCCCGCATTTCCTGAGCCAGGCGGGTGAGGCGCTCGTCCGCCTCTTCAGGCAGCAGTATCAGAAGCTTGGCCAACAGGTCGCCGCGTTTGCCGCCGACGAAGGCGCCGCGGCCCTTCAATCGCAGGATCTTGCCCGAGTTCGAGCCCGGCGGAATGGTCATGCTGACCGTCCCCTCCGGGGTCCGCACCGGAACCTTGCCGCCCAGCACGGCGTCCGGCAGTGAAACCGGCAGGTCCATGGTCAGGTCCGCCCCCTCGCGCTGGAACAGCGGATGCGGCGCGATCTTCAGCGTGATCAAGGCGTCGCCCGCCTCGCTTCGGCCGGACGCGCCGGGCGCGCCTTGGCCGCGCAGGCGGATGACCTGCCCGTCCGCCGCGCCCTTCGGAATAGTCACGTCCAGGGTGCGGCCGTCCGAGAACTGGATGCGGCGGGTCGCGCCGGCGATCGAATCCTCAAGGCTGATTTCGAGCGTCGCCTTGACGTCCTGCCCTCGCGAGGAAAACCCGCCTCGCGGCCCGCCTGCGCGCGCGCCGCCGAACATGCCGCCAAACAGGTCGTCCAGGTCGATGTTCTCAAACCCGCCGCGCTGGGCTCCACCCTGACCAAACGGGTTTCCGCCTTGACCACCTCGCGCGCCCCCGCCGAACCCGCGGAATTGCTCGCGACCGTCGGCGTCTATCTCGCCCCGATCGAATTTGGCGCGCTTCTCCGCATCGCCCAGCAGGTCGAAGGCAGCTGTCACCCGCTTGAAGCGCTCATCGGCCTCGCGATTGCCGGGATTCTTGTCGGGATGAAGTTCCTTGGCGAGCTTGCGGAACGCCTTCTTGATCTCGTCCGCGCTTGCGCCCCTCGAAACGCCCAGTTCCTTGTAGGGATCGCCCGCCACGTTCGAGTCCGCTCCTGCGCATCAAGTCTGGTCCGTCAGTTAGGGCATTCGCATCACAGCGCAAAGCCGCGCGCTTCAAATCTCCTTGCGATCGAAAGATCATCCCAGGCCCACCCGCGCCTCGACGCCCCAGCCGTAGCCCTCGCCCCATTGCGCCACCGCCGCTTCGGCGTCGTCCAGGCCATCGGGAAAATCAAGCCCGAGACTGGCGGCGGAACAGGTCGCCGTCGCCGTATGGACCTCGATTGTCCGGACCGGCGTCCCCGCGTCGAGCAACCTGATCCGAAACCGCAACGGGTCCGACGCCGCCGGCTCTCCCTCCCACCGATCGCCGTCGAGCCGGGACCGCGCCACCCAGCTCAGATCGACGCCGCCATCGTCACGCGTGGCGCACCGGAGATGAGCCGGACTCCACGGCCGGTCATGCACGACCGTCATCGTAAAGACGGTCTCGCTGACGCCGCCGCCGCCCGCGGGCATCCCCACCGGGCCGGCCCGCCAGATCAATGGCAGGCCGCGTTCGCCGGCCGACGACGGCATCCGCTCCAGTCCGGTTCCCAGAAACACCGCGAGCGCGCCGCTGTCGGCCCCCGCCGCCGTCGCCTGCTCCGTCCCCTGCTGCCCCCGCAGCAGACCGGTCAGACGCCAAACGCCGCCACCAATCAGCTCGGCCGCCCTGTACTGAACGATCTCCCAGCCTTGCTCGGTCTCGACGGCGACGGTGTTGCCGCCGGCCAGCACGGCCGACGCCGACAGGCTCACCGGCGCTCGCCCCTCGACCCGGATGTCGAGGACACCGGCTCCATCCCAGCGATGTCGTACGCCCGGCGCCAGGGCCGTGACCAGCATGCCGACCGTGGCGGGTTCATCCACATCGCCACGGGCGGTGAGGCTCGCCGGGTCCGGGCCGGCGAAGACGCGCATCGGCCGCCAGGGATTTGCGGCGACAACGGCCACCGGTCGCCCATCGCTCCCGGCGTTGATCAGCGGGGGCAGGTCCAGGATCCGGAGAAAGGGCGCGCCCGTCGCGGGCATCGGCTCGCCGCTGACAGGGGCGCTGTCGTCCTCGCCGACGCGCACGGTCGACACCGGCTCAAGCACGGCGGCCGGCGTTTCACCTCCGTCGAACCGCACCACGCGCCAATCGCGTTCGTCGCCCTCGACCGAAACGGAATCGCCCGGTTCCAGCCGCAGGGATTCCAGCGGGCCCGGCGCAACCGTCAGCCGTTCTTCCCGGCCGCGTTCCAGCGCCCGCTCCGCCGTCGACCGCGCCAAGGCGTTCGAACACACC
>DASRXE010000140.1:0-5138 GCA_035654315.1 Brevundimonas sp. | reverse complement strand
GCCATCGATCCGAACAGTCCCGCCTTCAAGGCGCTGGAGGCCCACAACCGCGCCCTGCGCGACGAGCTCCACGCCCGCGTCGCCCAGGCCGCGCTCGGCGGCCCGGAGAAGTCCCGCGACCGCCACGTCGCCCGCGGCAAGCTGCTACCCCGCGACCGCGTCGAACGCCTGCTCGACCCCGGCTCGCCCTTCCTTGAGATCGGCCAGCTGGCCGCCAACGACATGTACAGGGGCGAGGCCCCCGGCGCGGGCATGATCTGCGGCGTCGGCCGGGTCTCGGGCCGCGAGGTGATGATCGTCGCCAACGACCCGACGGTGAAGGGCGGCGCCTACTTCCCGATGACGGTGAAGAAGCACCTGCGCGCCCAGGAGATCGCCGAGCAGAACAACCTGCCCTGCGTCTATCTGGTCGATTCCGGCGGCGCCAACCTGCCCCACCAGGCCGAGGTCTTCCCCGACCGCGACCATTTCGGCCGCATCTTCTTCAACCAGGCCCGGATGAGCGCCAAGTCGATCCCCCAGATCGCCTGCGTCATGGGCTCCTGCACCGCCGGCGGCGCCTACGTCCCGGCCATGTCGGACGAGACGGTGATCGTGCGCGAACAGGGCACGATCTTCCTCGCCGGCCCGCCGCTGGTGAAGGCCGCCACCGGCGAGGTCATCTCGGCCGAGGAACTGGGCGGGGCCGAGACCCACGGCCGCAAGTCCGGCGTGGTCGACTATGTCGCCGACAACGACGAGCACGCGCTGGAGATCGTCCGCACCATCGTCGACGGCCTCAATACCGTGAAGCGCGTCGACCTCGACGTCCGCGAGCCGCGCGCCCCCGCCTTCGACGCCGAGGAGCTGTACGGCCTGATCCCCGACGACGTGCGCGCCCCCTACGACGTGCGCGAGGTCATCGCCCGCCTCGTCGACGGCTCCGAGTTCGACGAGTTCAAGGCCCTGTACGGTGCCACCCTGGTCTGCGGCTTCGCCCGCATCTGGGGCTATCCGGTCGCCATCCTCGCCAACAACGGCGTGCTGTTTTCGGAAAGCGCGCTCAAGGGCGCCCATTTCATCGAACTGGCCTGCAAGCGGAAGATTCCGCTGGTCTTCCTGCAGAACATCTCGGGCTTCATGGTCGGCGGCAAGTACGAGGCCGAGGGCATCGCCAGGAACGGCGCCAAACTGGTCACCGCCGTGGCCTCGGCCGAGGTGCCCAAATTCACCATCCTGATCGGCGGCAGCTTCGGCGCCGGCAACTACGGCATGTGCGGCCGCACCTACAGCCCCCGCTTCCTCTTCACCTGGCCCAACAGCCGCATCAGCGTCATGGGCGGCGAACAGGCCGCCGCCGTCCTCGCCACCGTCCACCGCGACGCAGACACCTGGACCCCCGAGGAGGCCGAGGCCTTCAAGGCCCCGGTGCGCCAAAAATACGAGGACGAGGGCAACCCCTACCACGCCACCGCCCGCCTCTGGGACGACGGGGTGATCGATCCGGTGCAGACCCGCGACGTCCTCGGCCTCGCCATCAGCGCCAGCCTGAACGCCCCGATCCCGGAGACGACGTTCGGCGTGTTCAGGATGTGACCTGCGGATAGTCGGCTAGGGGTGGGAAGCGGTCATCGGCATCCCGCCCAAAAGCGGACGCGCCGTTCGTCATCCCCGCGCGGCACTAAGTCGTGCGACGCCGGGCAAGGTCCCATTTCTGTAGCTTGGCGAGGCCAAAGCCCATAGCGATCAGCATGGCGATGAGCATCACGTAGATTGTTGGGAACGTCATGCCGCCCGAGCCAATCATAGGGAGCGTAACGGCCAACCCGGCAATCAGCCCGCTGATCACCATAAGCCGTGAAATGTCGCCTCGGGCAAACATGAAAGCGGCCATGAGGTGTAAGACGCCGAATACCCCCATCGCGATCTGTTGCCAAAACCAATGGCTAAGCGGGAGGGAGTTCACCGTGCTGATCCACCCCATGCAATGCGTGCCGCAGGCGGCAAAATCGGGGTTACTCACCAACTTTAACTTCAGGTCGAGGTTCGACCACGGCAGAGCGATATGGACGATTCCGAACCCACTTGCTGCCAAGGCTGTGACCAGGCGCGCCGAGAGATGCAGGGCTGCGACAAGGCCAAGACGTTGGCGGTAGGCGGCAATGACGCAGCCCAGCGCGAAGCCGAGGGCCGAGCGTTGATCATCGATATGCTTCAACTCAGCAGTCATGGCCTGAGCTTGGGTGGGCCGCAGTGGAACGATCACCCGGGCAGCGTGGTCTACCAAGCATTGGGAAAGGCTTTTCATCAGGCCGTCCGGGGCTGCAGGCTGACATCGATGTTGGACTCAATCGGCCAGCTTCGGGCGAAGGCCACGCCCTGCGACGTCAAGCGGTATGCGTGACGTGCCGGACGCCCGGGGGCATCCGACACGTGCCACTCCGCTTGCAGCAACCCTTGTGAAGCCCACCGATCCAGGAGGGGGTAAAGCGTTCCGGCTCCAACGCCCGTTTCCTTGGTCAGGTCGTAGCCATGACGCCAGTCCGCAGGATGTGCGACGAGAGCGGCAAGCAGCTTCCGAGCGGCTTCAGAGGGTCGGCGTTGAGGCTTCATCCAACTATATTCGATATATATCGAGTTAGAGTCAACCCCGCCCGAAAGCGGACCTACCGAAGGTTCGCTACGGGTCGAGATCGGACACTAGTTGAAAGCCGTGAAGTGGACATTGGTCGTCTGACCTCACCCCGCCCGCAGCACCTTCTCCATCGCCTTCCCCTTGCTCACCTCGTCCACCAGCTTGTCGAGGTGGCGGATCTCGCGCATGAACGGGTCCTCGATCTCCTCGACCCGATGGCCGCAGATCATCCCGGTGATCAAAAAGCGGTTCGGGTTCATCGCCGGCGCCTCGGCGAAAAACGTCTCGAAGTCGGTCTTGGCCGCCAGCAGCGCCTCCAGCTGGTCCTGCGAATAGCCGGTCAGCCAGCGGATCACCTCGTCCACCTCGGCCCGCGTCCGACCCTTCCGCTCCGCCTTGGCGACATAGTGGACGTGGACGCTGGCCACGCTGGTCCGGCGGATGCGGTCGGTCGCGCTGGTCGCCATCGTAATTGCCCCATGTTCCGTTCGGCCCGGCACGCGTTATACCGCTGCAGCCGCAGGAGCCCACCATGACCGACCGCAAGCCCACTGAAGCCGACCTCAACGCCCTCGACGTCACCGACGGCGAGGCGGCCGGGATCAACGCCATCGCCCACCCCCTGCTGGCCGACCCGGCGCCGGACGCCAACGACGACCTGGTGCAGATCGATTCCACCACGGACGGCGTGGTCTTCGTCACCATCAACCGTCCGGCGAAGAAGAACGCCTTCGACGCGGCTGTCATCGCCGCCCTCTACGAAGCCTTCGAAACGCTGCAGGGCGCGGACCGGGTCATGGTCGTCTTCATCCGCGGCGCGGGCGGGACGTTCAGCGCCGGCGCCGACCTCGGCTGGATGCGCGACGCGGCCGACTGGTCCGAGGGCGACAACCGGTCGGACGCCATGGGCCTGGCGAAGATGCTCAAGGCCCTGCACGACATTCCCGCCCTCACCTGCGCCATCGTCGAAGGCGCGGCGATGGGCGGCGGGGCCGGCATCGTCGCCGCCTGCGACATGGCCGTGGCCGTCGAGGGGACCCGCTTCGCCTTCTCCGAGGTCAAACTGGGCCTGATCCCCGCGACCATCGCCCCCTATGTCGTCGAGGCCATCGGCGCCCGCCGCGCGCGCCAGTTGTTCCTCACCGCCAACATCTTCGACGCCGAGTACGCCGCCCACGCCGGCCTGATCGACATGGTCCTGCCCGAGGGCTCGGTCGACGAGTTCATCTCCATGCTGACCGACAGCCTGACCGCCAATGCTCCCGGCGCCATGGGCGAGGCCAAGCGGCTGGTCAACGACGTCGCGGGCCAGAAGATCGACCACGGTCTGATGGAGGACACCGCCCGCCGCATCGCCCGCGCCCGCGTCTCCGACGAAGGCCGCGAAGGCGTCCGCGCCTATCTGGAAAAGCGCAAGCCGCGCTGGGCGGAATAGGCCACGCGCCAACCTCCTCTTTCTTTCGTCATCCTCCGGCAAGGCGCTTCAGCGCCGCGACCGGGGGACCCAGCGGCGCGCGAGAGCGCGATCCTGTCGGTGCGCCGCCGCCCACGACAGCCTGCCTGAACAGATCGCCTTCGGCGCCGCTGGGTCCCCCGGTCTCGCTGCGCTCGCCGGAGGATGACGAAAGTGGAAATGCTGCGCTGCAAATCCGGCTCCAGCCATCAGACTTTTCTGACCTAACCAAATGTTTTCCCGGAACATGACTGCCGAATGAGCGTCCTGAACCCGCCACAGGGCGGACTGGGCGTATGATACCGGTGGGCGGACCCTCCGCCCGGGGTCTTTGACAACTAAACCCCCGGCCGCCGGCCGCCGAAGTAGACTCGGTAGACGAGATAGACGGTAGACTCCCCCCGTCTCCCGTCCCTTCTCCCCCGCCCCAAGTCCGGCTAGACACGCCTCATGTTCAAATCCGTCCTGGTCGCCAATCGCGGCGAGATCGCCTGCCGCGTCTTCCGCACCGCCCGCCGCATGGGCCTGCGCACCATCGCCGTCCATTCCGAAGCCGACGCCAACGCCCTCCATGTGCGCGAGGCCGACGAGGCGGTGCTGATCGGCCCTGCCCCGGCCCGCGAATCCTACCTCGACGCCGACAAGGTGCTGGCGGCGGCCAAAACCACCGGCGCCGAGGCGATCCACCCCGGCTACGGCTTCCTCAGCGAGAATGCCGACTTCGCCGAGGCGGTCGCCGCCGCCGGCATCGTCTGGATCGGCCCGAAGCCGGCCTCGATCCGCGCCATGGGCCTGAAGGACGCGGCCAAGTCGCTGATGATCGAGGCTGGCGTGCCCGTCACCCCCGGCTACCAAGGCGAGGACCAGTCGCTCGGGACCCTGACCGCCGAGGCCGCCCGCATCGGCTACCCCGTGCTGATCAAGGCCGTCGCCGGCGGCGGCGGCAAGGGCATGAAGCTGGTCGAGCGCCCCGAGGACTTCGCCTCCGGCCTCGCCTCGGCCCAGCGCGAGGGCCAGTCCTCCTTCGGCGACCCGCGCGTGCTGATCGAGAGCTACATCACCCGCCCACGC
>DASRXE010000139.1:0-2088 GCA_035654315.1 Brevundimonas sp. | reverse complement strand
CCTATCTGCTGGACGGACCGGCGCGGCAGGATTGGCAGCACAGCATCGCGCCGGGGGAGCGGTTGCGCTATTCGGTGACCTTCCGGACGCTTCGGTGAGGGGCCCGCCCATAACTTCGTGTTTCCGGCCGCGAACCGACCTTAACCGGGCGCGCTTTCATGGGCACAAGGGAGCCGTTCCCCTTTCAGGTCGTATGGATATTCGATGAAAAGAGCCCGGCGCGCCCGTATCGTCGCGACCCTGGGACCCGCCAGCCGGGCGCCCGGCACGGTCAAGGCCCTGGCCCAGGCCGGGGTCGACGTGTTCCGGCTCAACTTCAGCCACGGCTCGCACGAGGACCACGCGGCGGCGCTGAAGGCGGTGCGCGGCGCGGAGCTGGCGCTGAAGCGGCCGCTGGGCGTGCTGGCCGATCTGCAGGGACCGAAGCTGCGGCTGGGGCGGTTCGCCGATGTCGAGATCGAGGTGAAGCCGGGACACACCATGCGCTTTGACCTCGACCCGGCGTTGGGCGACGAGACGCGGGTGCAGATGCCCCATCCGGAAATCTTCAAGGCGCTGCGGACGGGCATGCTGCTGCTCCTCGACGACGGCCGGGTGCGGCTGCGCGTGGGCGAACGCAGCGACGAATGGGCCGATGTGACGGTGGAGAGCGGCTCGAAACTGTCCGACCGCAAGGGGGTGGCGGTGCCCGAGGCCGTGGTGCCGGTCTCCGCCCTGACGCCGAAGGACCGCGAGGACCTGGCCTTCGCCCTGCGCATCGGTGTCGACTGGGTGGCGCTGAGCTTCGTCCAGAAGGCCGAGGACATGGCCGAGCTGAAGCAGATCGTGAAGGGCCGCGCCGCCTGCCTGGCGAAGATCGAGAAGCCGCAGGCGCTGAACGAACTCGACAGCATTCTGGACTATTGCGACGGGGTGATGGTGGCGCGGGGCGATCTCGGCGTCGAACTGGACCCGGAAGAGGTGCCGGTGGCGCAGAAGCGGATCATCCGCGCCGCCCGCCAGCGCGGCGTGCCGGTGATCGTGGCGACGCAGATGCTGGAGTCGATGACCTCGGCTCCGGCCCCGACCCGGGCGGAAGCGTCCGACGTTGCGAACGCGGTCTATGAGGGCGCCGACGCCCTGATGCTGTCGGCCGAGACGGCGTCGGGCGACTATCCGCTGGAATCCGTCGCTATCATGAACCGGATCATGGAGCGGGTGGAGAACGATCCGCTGTGGCCCGGCCTGATGGACGCCGAGCACGCCGGCATGGACGAGCACGACGTCGACGCCCTGGTCGCCGCGGCCCGCAAGGCCGGCGAGGCGCAGTCGACGGCCTGCGTGGTTGTGTTCACGACGCTGGGCGGGACGGCGCGGCGGATGTCGCGCGAGCGGCCGCTGCAGACGGTGCTGGCGCTGACGCCCAAGCCGGAGACGGCGCGCCGGCTGGCGCTGGTCTGGGGGCTGGAGCCGCGGCTGAGCCGGGAGCCCGGATCGCTGGAGGAGGTCACCGACGATGCGGTGGAGAAGGCGGTCGAGTTCGGCCTCGCCGAGCCGGGCCAGCGGCTGCTGATCTTGGCGGGAACGCCGTTCGGCGCTCCGGGGGCTGCGAATCTGCTGCGACTGGCGCATGTTCCGATGAAGGCGAAGCGCTAGCGAGAACCCCCTCCACCGCTTCGCGGTCCCCCTCACGAGGGGGAGGAGACGGTCGGCATGATCAAATACATCGGCTCGAAACGCGCGCTGCTGGCGGAGATCGTCCGGGCGATTTCGGGCGTGCTGCCGGACGGCGGGACGGTGTGCGACCTGTTCTCCGGCTCGGCGCGGGTCGGCCATGCGCTGAAGAAGCAGGGCTTCCGGGTCTGGTCGAACGATCACAACGCCTACGCCCATGTGCTGGCCACGGCTTATGTGCAGGCGGATCGCGAGCGCTGGCTGGAGCGGGCGGAGGCGGTGCTGGCGGAGCTGCGGGGGGTGGCGCCGGAGGCGGGCTGGTTCACCAGGACCTTCTGCGAGGACGCCCGCTATTTCACGCCCGAGAACGGGGCGCGGATCGACGCGATGCGAGACCGGATCGCTGCGATGGCGATGGAACCGGAGTTGGAGGCG
>DASRXE010000138.1:0-4648 GCA_035654315.1 Brevundimonas sp. | reverse complement strand
CTTCGGATCGAAGCCGGTAGTTTCGGTGTCGAGGACGATTTCGCGGGCCATGACCCCTTATTGGCCCGCTTCGCCCGCCTTCGGAAGACCGCACCGGGGCGAAGTCCAGCCCGGGGCCAGAACCGTCCCCACGATTTCGCGCACCCGCGCTCGCGCCACGTCCAGTCCGTGGCCTGTGTCGACGATGAAATCGGCCCGCCGCCGCTTCTCCTCGTCCGGCGTCTGCCGCGCCAGGATGGCCTCGAACCGCTCCTGCGTCATGCCCGGCCGGGCCAACACCCGCGCCGCCTGAACCTCGGGGTCGGCCGTCACCACGACCACGGCGTCCACCGCCGCATCGCCCCCGGTCTCGAACAGCAGGGGAATGTCCAGCACCACCAACGGCACGCCACGCCGCTCTGCCGCCCTGAGATCCTCTCGCCGGCCCTTCAGCACCAGCGGATGCACGATCGTCTCCAGTCTCCGGAACGCCGTTTCGTCCTGCCCCAGCGCCTCCGCCAGCCGAACGCGATCGACGGCCCCGTCGACGACCACGCCCGGAAAGGCCTCGCCGACCGGACCGACCGCTGCTCCGCCCCGGGCGTAGAGCCGGTGCACGGCCTCGTCGGCGTTCCACACCAGCGCCCCCTCGTCGGAGAACATCCCGGTCGTGGTGGTCTTGCCCATGCCGATGGAGCCGGTCAGGCCGAGCACGATCATGCCGTCTCTCCCAAGGCTTCAAGCGCGAGATGGCGCACGTCGACCGGCGGCGGTTCACTCCCGAACAGGGCCTCGAACGACGGCCGCGCCTGCCCGATCAGCATGGCCAGTCCGTCCACGGTCGACAGGCCCCGGGCCCGGCCCGCGGTGAGGAACGGCGTCAGCAACGGCCGGTAGGTCATGTCCATCAGCACGGCGTCGGGGCGAAGGCCTCCCAGATCAATCTCGGGAGAAACACTGAGGGCGTTGACCACCAGCACGGCGTTTTCGATGGCCTCGGTCGTCGCCACTCTCACCCCGAGATCGGCGGCCAGCGCCTCGGCCCGCGCCGGCGTTCGGTTGAGCACGCCGACCTCGGCCCCCGCCCCCTTCAGCGCCGCCGCCGCCGCCCGCGCCGCGCCGCCGGCCCCGAAGATCAGAACCCGTCGGCCGCGCAGGTCCAGCGCCGGCGCCTGTTCCGCCAGCGCCGCCATCAGCCCGGCGCCGTCGGTGCTGTCGGCCCACACCCGGCCAGCCTCGAACACCAGCAGGTTCGCCGACCCGCACAGCCGCGCCGTCTCGCTGACCTCGTCCGCCAGCGCCATCGAGGCCGCCTTGAACGGCGCCGTCACGTTGAGCCCGCGCAGTCGACCCGTCCGTCCCTCGGCGACCAGCGCCTGGAACCCCACCTCGTCCTCGGGCGCGAAGGCGCGATAGTCGGCGTCGAGGCCGGCTGCGGCGATCCAGGCCTTGTGGATCAGGGGACTGAGCGAATGCGCGATCGGCTGACCCGCAACGCCCGCGATCAGGGTCATGTCGCCAGCACCCCGGCCCGGCGCAGTTCGGCCAGCACCGGCCACAGCGGCATGCCGAGCACGGTGAAATAGTCGCCCTCGACCGCCTCGAACAACTGCGCGCCCATCCCCTCGAGCAGGTAGGAGCCGACCGAGGCCAGCAGGCTTTCGCCCTCGGCCGCCAGGTAGGCGTCCAGGAAGGCGTCGGAAAAGTCGCGCATCCGCAGGGTCGCCGTGTCGACGCCGGACCACACCACCTGGCTGTTGCGCGCCAGCGCCGCCCCCGAATGCAGCTGGTGACTGCGCCCGCGCATCGCCGCCAGCCGGGCCCGGGCCGCGGTCATCGACGGCGCCTTCGACACCAGTCCCCCTGCAAAGGCGAGGGTCTGGTCGGCGCCCAGCACCCAGGCCTCCGGATCGTGGCGCGACACCGCCAGCGCCTTGACCCGGGCCAGTTCGATCGCCAGCCCGGCGGCGTCCTCCGGATCGTGCACCGCCTTGACCGCGTCCTCGTCCACGTCGGCGACCTGCACCGAGAACGGCACGCCGGCGCCCTCCAGCATGGCCCGGCGGGCGGCGCTCTTCGAGGCCAGGATCAGCCGCTCGCTCACCAGCCGGTCCCCACGCGATGGGTGCGCCGCTCGTTGAGCACATTGATGATCGCCGCCGCCGTCTCCTCGACGGAGCGGCGCGTCACGTCGATGACCGGCCAGCCTCGCCGTTCAAAGGCCCGACGCGCCTTCACGGTCTCCTCGCGCACCGCCTCGTGGTCGGTGTAGGACGAGGCCCGGCTGGCGTTCAGTCCGTCCAGCCGATTGCGCCTTATCTGCACGAGCCGGTCCGGCGAGACGGTCAGTCCGACGACCAGCGGATTCTTCAGCCCGACCAGCCGTTCGCCGTCTTCCTGGCCCGGCACCAGCGGCACATTGGCGGCGCGAATGCCACGGTGGGCCAGATAGATGCAGGTCGGCGTCTTGGACGTGCGGCTGACCCCGCACAGAACCACGTCGGCGCCCTCCAGCTGCTCGGTCGTGCCCTGGCCGTCATCATGGGCCATGGCGTAGTCCAGCGCGGCGATACGGTTGAAATAGTCGGTGTCGAGCGCGTGCTGCGCACCCACGCGGGTCGACAGCGCCGCGCCGAGATAGCGGGACAGGGCCCCTACCAGCGGGTCCAGCGCCGCGATCTGTGGCATGTCCAGCCGGCGGCAGCCCTCCTCGAGCTGTTCGCGCAGATCCCGGTCGACGAGGGTGTGCAGCACCACGCCGGGGGAGGCGGCGATCTCCTCCAGCACCCGGTCCATCTGTTTGGCCGAGCGAACCAGGGCGTAGATGTGCTCGATCGGGATGACTCCGTCGAAGCGCGCCACCACGGCCTTGGCCATGGCGTTCAGGGTTTCGCCGGTGGAGTCCGAGACCAGGTGGACATGGAAATAGGTCGCCAGGCGAGACACGCCGGCGGGGCGGGCCGCATTCATCGGGTGGAGCTCATGGGGATGGGCTCTGCGAAGCTGTCCATGGCGGCGAGACTCCTGTGGACGGGACCGGGCGCCGATCGCGCCGACCAGTGCGCCGATCTCTATAGCCGGGCGCGCCAGGGGCGGCGAGCGGGGATCAGCGTGGACGGCGCACCCCGCTCCGGAGCGAGTCATCCCGTGCTCCAGGTCCGTTGGCCGATCGGATGTGGACAGCCTTAACAAGATATTAACGGCGCCCACCCGGTATGACATCCTTTGTGGCGCGAAATCCCCGCCTTCAGGGCTTCGTCGTCAACTGTCCCCAATTTCACCAGCCCGGTGGAGGCAAGGGGATGAGATGCGGTCCGGCTGCGGAAAACTCTTCTTCGGCACGCGGATGGCCCGGTCTTATCCCCGGCATCCCCGGCCCTGCTTCCTTCCACCATTCTTCTCGAATCTCTTTCATTGAAGGATTGGAGGGTGCGACATCGGCCCGGGGTTGAGCGGGACCCGGCCCCCCGGTAAGCCCGACATCCGATGACCGTCTCCGACACCCCCCTGCTGCTCAAGGTTCTCGCCGGCGAGGCGACGTCGCGTCCCCCGGTGTGGTTCATGCGCCAGGCGGGCCGGTATCTGCCGGAGTACAGGGCTCTGCGGGCGACAACGCCCGACTTCATCTCCTTCTGCCTCGATCCCGAGAAGGCCGCCGAGGCGACGCTGCAGCCGATGCGCCGGTTCGGCTTCGATGCGGCCATCGTCTTCGCCGACATCCTGCTGATCCCGCGGGCGCTGGGGCAGGAGGTGTGGTTCGAGGCAGGGGAGGGACCGCGACTGGGGGCCTTGCCGCCGGCGGAAGCCATGCGCGCGTTGGCCACCGGGGCGGGTGAGGCGCTGAAACCGGTGGGCCAGACCCTGTCGATCGTCAGGGGACAACTGGAGCCGGAGCGGGCCCTGATCGGGTTCGCCGGGGCCCCGTGGACCGTGGCGACCTATATGCTGGATGGCGAGGCCCGGACCATCGGCAAGGGTGAACGGGCGATGGCGCGGACCTACGCCTATGACGAGCCGGACAAGGTGGCGGCCCTGCTGGCGGTGCTGGTCGAGGCCACGGCGCATTATCTGAAGATGCAGGCCGACGCCGGGGCGCAGGTGCTGAAGATCTTCGAGAGCTGGGCCGAGGGCCTGCCGGAGGATCTGTTCGAAAGCCTGGTGCTCCGGCCGCATCAGGCGCTGGTCACACGGGTCCGCGAACTGGGTGTGACGGTGCCTCTGATCGGCTTCCCGCGCGGTTCGGCCGCGCTGGCCGAGCGCTATGCCGCCGAATGCGAGGTCCAGGCCGTGGCGCTGGACACCGCCTGTCCGCTTGAGGTCGGCCGCCGGGTGCAGGCGATCAAGCCGATACAGGGCGCGCTCGATCCGTTGCTGTTGCGCGCCGGCGGCCCGATGCTGGACCGGCGGGTTGACCAGCTGCGGGAGGCCTGGGGGCAGGGGCCCTGGATCTTCAATCTCGGCCACGGCATTCTGCCCGACGTTCCAATCGCCCACGTCGAACAGGTGCTGAAGCGGATCGGGGCGCAATGACCCCGCTCGCCGGCCGCCGCATCGCCGTGGTTCTGTTCAATCTGGGCGGTCCGGACGACCAGGCGTCGGTGAAGCCGTTCCTGTTCAACCTGTTCAACGACCCGGCCATCATTGGTTTGCCGGGGATCGTGCGCACGCC
>DASRXE010000137.1:0-2871 GCA_035654315.1 Brevundimonas sp. | reverse complement strand
TCTCGTTTCGTCGTGTGTGATCGTTCGCGTGGAGTTCAATGTCCCGGCGAGCGCGGGGCCTCGGCCCTGCGGCGCTACGCCGGGCGGGTAATCGAAATCGGGCGAAAGACGCGGACGGTCATGGTGGGAGCGGTCTAGCAGGCGGTTCATGACGGCGCCAGCCGCAGGGCGGCGCGGGCGGCGTCGGCGTCCGCATCGATCTGGCGCTTGAGGGAATCAAGGTCAGCGAAGGTTTCCTCGCCGCGGAGGAAGGCGATCAGGTCGGTCTCGACGGTCTGGCCGTAGAGGTCGCCGTCGAAATCGAACAGCCAGACCTCGAGCAGGGGCTCGTCGAGGGCGAACATGGGGCGCAGACCGAGGCTGGCGACGCCGTCGATGACGCGGCCGTCCGGCAGGCGGGTGCGGACGGCGTAGACGCCGTAGGCGGGGCGCATGTAGTCGCCGAGCGGGATGTTGGCGGTCGGCACGCCGATGGTGCGGCCGCGCTTGTCGCCGTGGACGACCTCGCCCTCAATGGCGAAGGGGCGACCCAAGATGGCGGCGGCGCGGGCCATGTCACCGGCGTGAACCGCCTCGCGCACGGCGGAGGAGGACAGTTTGAGACCGTCGGGATCGTCGACCCGGTCGCAGACGGTGACCCCGAAGCCGAGCGCCTCGCCGTGGCGGCGCAGGCCTTCGGGCGAGCCGGTGCGGCCCTTGCCGTAGGTGAAGTCGAAGCCGACCGCGGCGTGGCGGATGCGGAGGCCATTCTTGTGGCCTACCGCGCTTCGCGCTGCTTGAGGCCCGGCCAGCACCTCGCGGGCGAAGGTCTCGTCGGACATGGCGGCCATGGCCGCGTCGAAGGGCAGGAGATAGAGACGGTCGACGCCGAGGGGCTCGAGAGCCCGGGCCATCTGGCCCGGGGTCATCAGGCGGAAGGGGGCGGCGTCGGGCTGGAACCAGCGGCGCGGATGGGGATCGAAGCTGACCACGCCGAGGGGCGCACCAAGCGATTGGGCCGCCTCGCGGGCCGTGGCGATGACCGCCTGGTGGCCGCGGTGGACGCCGTCGAAGGCGCCGATGGCGACGGCGGCGCCTCTTTGAGGGTCGGCCAGTCCACGCCAGTCGGTGACGATCTCGATCACGCCGGCGGCCTTCAGCCCCGGGCCGGACGCCGGCGGCGGGGCACGCGGACGAGGGCGACCCCGTCCATGATCAGCTTGCCGTCGACGAAGCCTTCGCAGTTCAGCTCAACGCGGGCGCTCTCCTGATCGACCGAGACGACGCTGATGCGGACGACCACATCGTCGCCCGGCCGGACGGGCAGGTGGAAACCGAGGGTCTGGGACAGGTAGATGGCGCCGGCGCCCGGCAGAATGGTGCCGACCACGGCCGAGCCGAACGACGCCGACAGCAGTCCGTGAGCGATGCGGCCCCGGTAGGCGGTCTTCGAGGCGAAGGCGTCGTCGAGGTGGACCGGATTGAAGTCGTCGGAAGCCTCGGCGAACAGACGGATCCGGTCGTTGGAGACGTGGATGACCTTTTCGGCCGCCATGCCGGGGTGGAGCTCCTCGAGGATGTAGCCGCCCGAGGGATGTGCAGTGACCAGTTCCATGGCGGGGGCTTAGCCTGATTTGCCTCTGAGTGGGTCATTTTTTGGAGTCGGATCGAAGCGATCCGAAGCGAGAACCGCCGTGCTCACCACGCCAGATCGAGCATGGCGTAACGGGCGTATGTGGTTTCGGCCTTCAGCAGATCTCCGGCCCGAGTCGGGTCGAGCCGGCCATCGGGCCCCTTGGCGGCGTCGCCGTGGATGCCCTGGGCGATGAACAGGCAGTCGAGCGCCTGGCGATTGGCCCCGAGCACGTCGGTCGCCACGCCGTCGCCAATGCACAGGACGCGGGCGCGGTTGACTGGCCGGCCGAGCAGCTTCTCGCCCTCGTCGACCGCCAGTTCGTAGATCGGGCCATACGGCTTGCCGGCCATGGTGACGCGGCCGCCGAGGCTTTCGTAGAGGTCGGCGAGGGAGCCGCCGCAGTAGATCAGCCTGTCGCCGCGCTGGACCACCCGGTCGGGGTTGGCGCAGATCAGTTCGAGGTCGCGGGCGACCCCGGCGGCGAGGCGCTCGCGGTAGTCCTCGGGCGTCTCGTTTTCGTCGTCGACCGGCCCGGTGACGGAGATGAAGGCTGCGTCGGCGGCCCCGTGGGCGCTGTCGAGGCCGAGACCTTCGTAGAGAGGCCAGTCGCGTTCTGGACCGATGACCCAGGCCGGGCCGGGCGCGCGTTTGGCCAGCTCGGCGCGGGTGGCGTCGCCGGAGGTGACGAAGGCTTTCCAGCTGTCGCGCGGCACGCCAAGGCGGTCGAGCTGGGCCACCACGTCGGAGGCGGGGCGCGGTGAGTTGGAGATGAGCACGACGTGGCCGCCTTCCCGGTTGAACCGGGTCAGGGCGGCGCAGGCGTCGGGGAAGCTTTCGCGGCCGTTGTGGATCACGCCCCAGACGTCGCAGAGCAGGATGTCGTAGTCGCCGGCGACGGCGCCGAGACCGGAAAGAGCGTGGGGGAGGGTCATCCGGGGCTGATAGCGGGTTCGGGGGAGGGGGTGAAGTGGGAGGTGGGAGGCAACAGGCAACAGGCAACAGGCGGCAGCCGGGCACGGCTGTTCGCCGCTTCCGGAAAAGCGGTGTGAGGAGGTCGGCGGAGCGCGGGCGTTCGGCCCGGAACCGATGTGACCCCCTGCTTTCGCGTTACGGGGGCCTTGATGGATTTTCGGCTGAACGTCCGCGCTCCGCCGCGACCGGTTCACGCAAGCTGACGGGGGTGGGATTGGAGGGCCCGCGGGGCTTGTGCAATTGTCGCACCCCGACCTTTTCGCCCATTCATCCCGCGCCGTCTC
>DASRXE010000136.1:0-21934 GCA_035654315.1 Brevundimonas sp. | reverse complement strand
GGGCAACCTGGCCTCAAGTAGCGCAAAGCGCGATAGGCCAAGCCGACAAGCGCGCCTTCAGGCCGCGCCGGCGAGGCTAGTTCGTGTGTCGGGGCTCTTGCGCGCCAGCGCATGCCTGACCGCGTCCAGCGTCGCCTCGATAGCGACCATGGTCGAGGCGTGCCGCGCCGGATAGTCGGCGACCAGTTTCAGGGCGCGCAGTCCCTCGAACCGGCCCTCGGGCCCTTCGCCGCCGGCCTTCAGCATGGCCGTCATGGCGTCGCGCGCCTCGGCGATCTCTTCGGCCGAGGCGCCGATCACGCTCTCGCCCAGCACGCCCGCCGCCGCCTGACCGAGGGCGCACGCCTTCACATCCTGCGCGAAGCCGGCGACGCGACCGGCGTCGTCCAGCGTCACGTCGATGACCGCCTTCGAGCCGCACAGCTTGGCCACGCGTTCGCCGGTGCCCTGCGGATCGGCCAGCCGCCCGCTGTGCGGCATATTGGCCGCCAGCTTGAGGATACGCGCGCTGTAGAGCTCGTCGATCATGGACTGAAGATAGGCGGACGGACGCGCGGCGGGAAGTGGGCCGCTCAGCCCCCTTGCAGCGAGCCCCAGGTCCGGGCCTGGTCGTCGGTGGCCGATCCGGCCCTCGCCCGCAGCCACGCCAGGTTCCGGTCGGCGGCTTCGGGCGGCAGGTCGCGGCGCATCATCGCCTCGGCCTCACCCATCTTGCCGTTCAGGCCCAGCGCCATGGCCAGGTTCAGACGCACCTTCAATGAGGCGCCCGGCTGGGCGACGGCGCGGCGCAGCAGCGGTTCGGCCGCGGCCGTATCGCCACGGGTCATGGCCGAGATCGCCATATTGGTCAGGACATCCGGATTCTCGGGCGACAGCGCCAGGGCTTGGGCCCAGGCGGCGTGGGCGTCCTGCGACCGGCGCACCTGCTCATAGGCCGTGCCCAGCAGCGACCAGGCCCGCCAATCCTGCGGCCGGGTGTCCCGCGCCCGCTCCAGAGCCGCAACGCCGTAAAAGGCCTGACCCCGGGCGATGTGGCTCCGACCAACCTCCAGCATGGCTTCGACGTTGCCGGGCTGCACCAGCAGGACCCGCTCGGCCATGTCGGCGGCCTGGTCAGGCTGGCCGAGTTCGCGCAACGCCTGCGCCGCCTTGACGCCGGCGACCGGGTCCATCGGATTGATCCCGGCTTGCTCGGTCCAGAATAGCGAGCGGCTCAGCGGATCAGCCCGGTCATAGGCGGCGCGCGCTTCGGCGCTGGCGGGCGCCGGCGCCGCCGCGGGCGGTTGGGCGGCCGGGGCGGTCTGCGCCAGGGCAGGGGTCCCCAGCGCCAGCAGCGGCGCGGCGAACAGGGCGATGGTTGCGATGCGGGCGGTCGTGCGCGACATGGAAGGCGCTCCGGGAAGGTTCGGGCTCCAGACTCGGCCCTTCGCGTCAATCCTTGGTTAAGATCGGCCCGTTCGCGGCCGGAAAGGCCGCCCCAGATGTCCGTCCTCCACCCCGACCTGCTGACCGCTGACGGCGAGGGCGCCCTTCCGGTCCGGATCGTCACAAAGGACGCGCCGCTCGACAGGATCGCGTCCGCCTGGGCCCGCGCCAACGACTTCACCGGCAAGGCGGGGCAGGTCCTGCTGCTCCCCGGCGCCGACGGCGCCATCGCGGGCGCCCTTCTGGGTGGCGGCGAGGCGTTCGATCCCGTCAGCGCGCGCGCCCTGTCGGCCAGGCTGCCGCAAGGCCTGTGGCGGCTGGAGGGTCTTGAGCCGGAGGACGCGGCGAGCGCCGCCCTGGCCTTCGCTCTCGGGGCCTACCGTTTCGACCGTTACAAGGCACGGCCCGCGGGCGGCGTCCGTCTGGCTGTCGGTCCCGAGGTCGACATCGCGTCCACCCTGCGCATCGCCGCCGCCTGCGCCCTGGCCCGCGAAATGGTCGACACTCCAGCCGCCGACATGGGCCCGCTGCAGATCGAGACCATCGCCCGCGAGGTCGCCGAGGCCTCGGGCGCCACCCTGACTGTCACCGCTGGCGACGCCCTGCTCGATGAGAATTACCCCGCCGTCCACGCCGTCGGCCGCGCCGCCGCGCCGCACCGCGCCCCCCGGGTCATCGAGATCGGCTGGAAACTGGACCGCGCCGACCTGCCGCTCGTTGCCCTCGTCGGCAAGGGCGTGGTCTTCGATTCCGGCGGGCTCGACATCAAGGCCGCGGCCGGCATGCGCAACATGAAGAAGGACATGGGCGGCTCGGCCCACGCCCTGGCGCTGGGACGGCTGGTCATGCAGGCCGACCTGCCGGTGCGGCTGGTGGTGCTGGTCGCCGCCGTCGAGAACGCCATCTCGGCCGACGCCTTCCGCCCCGGCGACATCCTCAACAGCCGCAAGGGTCTGACCATCGAGATCGGCAACACCGATGCGGAAGGACGGCTGATCCTCGCCGACATCCTGACCCGGGCCGGCGAACATTCCCCGGACCTGACCCTGGACTTCGCCACCCTGACCGGCGCGGCCCGCGTCGCCCTCGGTCCGGACCTGCCGCCGCTCTACACGGACGACGACGCCCTGGCCGCCGACCTGATCGAGGCCTCGCGCGCCGTCAGCGACCCGCTGTGGCGCATGCCCCTGTGGCCCGGCTACCGCGCGGCTCTGGAGACCGAGATCGCCGACCTGCGCAACGATTCCGCCGCCTGGGCCCAGGCCGGGTCGATCACCGCCGCCCTGTTCTTGCAGAAATTCGCCCCGACAACCGGCGCCTGGGCGCACATGGACATCTTCGCCTGGAACCCCCGCGCCCAGCCCGGACGGCCCGAGGGCGGCGAGGCGCAGGGCCTGCGCGCCTGTTTCGAAATGCTCTCCCGCAGATACCGGCGATCGCCCGCGCCACGATAAAGCCTTCGTTCGTTAACGGCCTTTTCGGCATATCGCGCCATCGTGCCGGCTCACCCGGACGAGCCCCGCTTGACTCCAGACGCCGCCACGCTTGACCCTCGCACCACGCTCGCACGGCCCGATCTGGCCGAGCAGGCGCTGGAGGGTGTTGTCCGCGCCAGGGCCTATCGTCCGGCCCGTCCCATGCACGCCGCCGTGCCCCTCGCCGACATCCGCGCCGAGGCCGATCCGGCCTCCGAGCGCATCGACCAGCTGATCTTCGGCGAGGCCTTCGACGTGCTCGACCAGAAGGGCGACCGGCTGTGGGGCCGCGCCCGTCGTGACGGTCTGGTCGGCTGGGTCTCCGCCTCGGCCCTGAAGCCGGGCGCCCGCCTGCCGACCCACCGCGTCGCCGCTGTCGCCGCCGCCCTTCCGCTCAACGCCCTGGTCGCCGACACCGCCGGGGTCTCGCCCGACGAGCTTGCGCCGATCGGCGCGTTCGAGAGCGATCCCGTCGCCGTGGCCGAGCGGCTGCTCGGGGTGCCCCACAGCCTCGGGGCCCGCTCGTCGACCGCCACCGATTGCTCCGGCCTGATCCAGCAGGCCCTCTACGCCTGCGGCCTCGCCGGTCCCCGGCATGCGGATCAGCAGGCCGAGCTCGGCGAGCCCATTGAACGTCCGTCAGCCCGCCGCGGCGACCTCGTCGTCTGGCTCTCGCCTCCGGGCGATCACAGCTGGACGGGCCATTCGGCCTTCATGCTCGACGCCGACCGCGTGATCCACGCCACCGGCCACTACGGCGCCGTGGTTATCGAGGCCTTCGCCGAGGCCGACGCCCGCTACCGCGCCGACGGCTTTGACGCGCCGCTGTTCCGCCGCCTTCAGGCCTGATCGCCGGTCCATTCGGCCCGCACGGATGCGTCTGTCTCGCCGGGCAGCTGTTCCGCCCGCAGCGCCGCGAACGCCGGCGCCGGCATCAGCCTCGACAGCGCCCATACCGCCGCGCCCCGCACCAGCGGCGACGGATCGTCGGTCAATGGCAGAGCCGCCTCGATCAGCCCCGAATCCCCGCTGTTCCCGATCGCGTACAGGACGTTGCGCACGAACCGGTCCCGCCCGATCCGCTTGACGGGACTCTTCGCGAACAGCGTCCGGAAAGCCGCGTCGTCCAGCGCCGCCAGATCCGCCAGCCGCGGCGAGACCAGCGCCTCGCGGGCCTGCACCCGCGCCTCGTGCGAGCTGACCGCGAACTTGTTCCACGGGCAGACGGCCAGACAGTCGTCGCAGCCATAGATGCGCGAGCCGGTCATGGCCCGGAACTCCTCCGGCCACGGCCCCGCGAATTCGATGGTCAGGTAGGACAGGCAGCGCCGCGCATCGAGCTGAAACGGCGCCGGAAAGGCTTTCGTCGGACAGACATCCAGACAGGCGGTGCAGGCCCCGCAGTGCTCGGTCTCCGGCGCGTCCGGTTCCAGCTCGGCCGCGCTCAGGATCACGCCCAGAAAAAGCCAGTTGCCCCGGCTGCGCGACAGCAGGTTGGTGTGCTTGCCCTGCCAGCCGACGCCGGCGCGCTGGGCCAGCGGCTTCTCCATCAGCGGCGCCGTGTCGACGAAGACCTTGACCTCTTCACCGGTCCGCGCCGCCACCTGCCCCGCCAGCGTCTTGAGCCGGCCCTTGATCAGCTCGTGATAGTCGTCGCCTCGCGCATAGACCGAGATATAGCCGGCCGCCTTGTCCGCCATCTCGGGCAGTGGGTTCCGCCCCGGTCCATAGTTGAGGCCCAGCACGATGGCCGTCCTGACTTCGGGCCACATCGAGGTCGGATGGGCGCGCCGCTCCAGCGTCGTCTCCATCCAGCCCATGTCGCCGTGCCGCCCGGCCCCGACGAAATGCGCCAACCGCTCACCGGCGCTCCACGGCTCAGACGCCGACGCGAAGCGGCACACGTCGAAGCCCAGGGCCGACGCGCGCTCGCGGATGAAATTGCGGATATCGGCCGCCATGCGCGTCGTCCTGACGCCTCGACGCTCAGAAGTCGAGGTCGTGGTACCAGGCGGACGGCTGGACCCCCGGGAACCGGTCGGCGAGCAGCGGCCGGAAGCAGGGCCGCGACTTCAGCTTCATGTACCAGGTCTTCACCGCCGGATAGGCCGCCCAGGCCACCTCGCCGAAATAGTCGAGCACCGACAGGTGTGCGGCGGCGGCCATGTCCGCCTGCGACAGCCGGCGTCCGGCCAGGGCGTCGCGCGTCGCCAGCAGGCCTTCCAGCATCAGCAGGTGGGCCTTCAGCGCCTCGCGCCCGGCCCTGAGCGCGCGCGCCTCGGGCGGCCCCAGCCGCAGCAGGGGTTTCTCCATACGCTCATGCAGCAGGACCGCGTCGACCTCGTCGTTGAAGCGGCGGTCGAACCAGCCGACCAGACGCCGGGTCTCGGCCCGTTCGGCCGCGTCCGTCGGCATCAGGAAGGGTTCCTTCGAGCGGTCCTCCAGCCAGCCCAGAATGGCGGCGGGCTCGCACAGGGTCAGGGCGCGTCCGGCTTCACTGGTCTGAAACACCGGCGGCATGCCGGACGGGTTCAGCGTCGCCACCGGGCAGCCGTCTTCCCAGGGACGGACCACCGTGTCGGCGTACTCGACCCTGGCCTCGGCCAGCGCCAGTCGCGCGGTGCGCGAACCGGGATCGAAGGGGAAATGGTACAGGACGGCCGACATGCGCCGATCCATGCGCCCGAGGGCGTTAAGCCGGCGTTAGCTATGGGGCGTCGTGCGGGCCTGACTGATCATCCCGGAGCGACCTGATTTCGTGACACGCCGGTCAGCGACCGGTCGGATGCGCGTCCTGTGAGCCCTGATCTTCCGGCCCGGTCGTGGGAACCGAGGTCACGACCCTTCGCCCCCGCGGATCGGGGTGGATCAGAATGTCGGCGCGGGGAAAGGCTTCCAGCAGCCGCTGTTCCGCCTCGACAAGGATGGCGTGCGCCTGCGCCAGCGTCAGGTCGGGCTCGAGGTCGACATGCATCTGGATCATGGTCACCGGCCCGGCCGCGCGGCTGCGCAGCTGATGCACGCCCGAGATGCGCGGGTCGGCGAGTACGGCGGTGGTGATGGCGATGCGGTCTGCATCAGACACGGCCCGGTCCAGCAGATGGTCCGCCGCCTCCCTGAGCAGGCCCAGCGCGCCCCAGAAGAGCCAGACGGCGACGATCAGCCCCGCCGCCGCGTCCAGTCCCGGCGCCGACAGGAAGGCGCCCGACACCACGCCGATCAGCACCACGGCGTTGGCGGCCATGTCGGCGGCGTAGTGGGCGCGGTCGGCCTTGACCGCGATCGAGCCGCTGCGCCGGATGGCCCGATCCTGCATCCACACCAGCCATCCGGTCAGGGCGATCGAGATCAGCACGACTATGACCACCCAGGAGCCCGCCGTGACCGGACGCGGGTCGAAGATGCGCTGGACCGCCGCCCAGCCGATGAACAGGGCCGAGGCGAAGACCAGGCCCGCCTGCACCAGCGCCGCCATCGCCTCGCCCTTGCCGTGACCGTAGCGATGCTCGTCGTCCGGCGGCGCGGCGGCCCAGCGCACCGCGAAGAAGGTCACCAGTGAGGCGACCAGATCCAGCGCCGAGTCCGCCAACGAGGCGAGGATGGCCACCGAGCCGGACGCGCCCAGGGCGAACGCCTTCAGCGCGATCAGAACCAGCGCCACGCTCACCGACAAACGCGTCACGTCGCGGGCTGCCGGATGCACGTCGTCGAGAGTCGTCGTGGTCATCGCCGTCTTGTCGCGGAAAGCGTCGACGGCGCCAAGGGTTGCATCCGGCTCGGGCGTTAGCGTCATCGTCACAAAATGGTCCCATGCTGGGGGCGCCATGGGCATCGACCCTGGCTTTCGGAGGCGCCATGCAGTCGTCAGGGACGACATCGCAGGCCGACCGCTGGATCGGACGCGGCGAGGCACTGGCCCGGTTGGGGGTCAAGGCCCAGACCCTGTACGCCTATGTCAGCCGCGGCCGCATCGCCGCCCGCCCCGATCCAGAAGACTCCAGGCGCAGCCTCTACGCCGTCTCCGACATCGTCCGGTTGAGCGGGGACGAGCCCGAGGCGGACGATATCGGCCAATGGCTGCCGCCGCCCGAAACGGCGGAGACCCCGGACATCGAGGTCCAGTCATCGGTCTCCATGAGCGCCCGCGGCCGGCTGTTCTATCGCGGCCTGGACGCCGTCCAGCTGGCAGAGGCGGCGACGCTGGAGGATGCGGCGCGGCTGATGTGGGACGCCCGTCCGGTCAATCCGTTCGCCCAGGTGCGGCCCCGCGTCGGCGCCACGCCTGGTCCTTCGGCCCGGGGGCGGGTGTTCGCCGCCCTCGCTCGCCGGGCGGAAGAGGACGCGGAACTCAAGCCGCGCTCCGCCGAGGCGCTGCGTATCGAGTGCGCGCGGGTGCTGGACGAGGCGGTCGACGCCGTCGCGGGACCGGGGCCGCGGTTATTCCTGCACCAGCGGCTGGCGCGGGCGTGGAAGGTGCAGGAACGCGACGCCCATCTGGTTCGTCGCGCCCTGGTTCTCTCAGGCGACGACGGTCTGGACGCGGCGGCCATGGCGACGAGGTCGGCCGCCGATGGTGGGGCGTCTCCCGCGGGCGCCGCCCTGGCCGGACTGGCCGTGCTGGCCGGCTCCCGGACCATCATCGATCTGGGTCGGGCGTCCGCCTGGGTCCTCGCGGTCCGGCGTCAGGCGGTCGACGCCGCCCGACGGGCGCACGAGGCGGGGGCGCTATCCGGTTTCGGCGATCCGGCCTGGCCGGGGGGCGATCCGCGCGCCGCCGCCCTGCTGGCGGTCGCCGATCTGCCGCCCGATCTCGGCCGCGCCATGCGCGAAGGCCGGGAAATGACCGGCCGCCCTCCGACGTTCGGTCTCGCTCTCGTGGCCGTCACCCGCCGGCTTGAGTTGCCGCGCGAGGCGGCTGCCGACCTGCTGATGATCGGCCGACTGGCCGGACTTCTGGCCCATGCGCTCGATCAGACGACGAACGGCTCGCCTATCCGGGGGCGGCTGCGCTATGTGGGTCCCGAACCGGGCGCGAACTGATCCGCCTGATCCTGATCGGGGACGCGGATGGCGGACTGGCTTGCGGCGATTATTCTTGGGCTTGTTGAGGGGCTGACCGAATTCATTCCTGTGTCTTCGACCGGGCACCTCCTTCTGACGCAGAAATTGCTCGGCCTGACCGACGACAAATGGGCGTCGTTCATCGTCCTGATCCAGCTCGGGGCCATCCTCGCCGTCGTCGCTCTCTATTTCGCCCGGCTATGGAAGGTGCTGGTCACGCTCCACACCGACCCGAAGTCGCGCCATTTCGCGCTCAGCATTCTGATCGCCTTTCTCCCGTCGGTGTTCGCCGGCGTCTTCCTTTACGACTTCATCACCGGGGTGTTGTTCAACGTCGAGGGCAGCCTGGCGGTGACCGTCATCTGCACCTCGCTGGTTCTCGGCGGGTTTGGCCTGCTGGCGCTGGAAAGGTTCGCCCCGGCCCCACGCGACACCGACGCCATGACCGTGTCCTGGAAGCGTTCGCTGGGCATTGGCCTGTTCCAGTGTCTGTCGGTCGTCCCGGGCGTGTCGCGCTCGGGCGCCACGATCGCCGGAGGTCTGACGCTCGGCCTGACCAAGCCGGCCGCGGCGGAGTTCAGCTTCTTTCTCGCCATCCCCACCATGGTCGCCGCCTCCGGCTACGACATCATCAAGTCCGGCGCCTCGATCCAGACCGACTTCGCCTGGATCATCGCCCTCGGCTTCGTCGTCTCGTTCATCTCGGGCTGGCTGGTGGTCAAGACCATGGTCGAGTTCGTCGCCCGCCACGGCTTCGCCCCCTTCGCCTGGTGGCGGATCGTTGTCGGGGTGATCGGCCTGGGGCTGGTGTGGGCCGGAGTGGTTTGAGTCAGGCCGTCGCCGGTCGTTCCGAGAACTGGCCGCCGCGGCGGTAGCGCCACAGGTAGGACGGGGCGATCGCCTCGATGCCGGTGGGTTCGATCCCGAGCTCGGCCAGGCCCTCCGCGCCCTCCGCCACGACATTGTCGGTCTCCAGCTGCACGGCCTGATCGCGGGTCAGGACCGGCGCGATGCCGACCACGCTGGTCACCTGGGCCAGCGAACCGATCGCCCGGGCGGCGAAGAAGGGCAGGGGGATCAGGCCATTCCGCCGGCGGGTCTCGCGCAGGACCAGCTCCAGCACCTCCTTGAAGGTCATGATCTCCGGACCGCCCAGTTCGAAGGTGCGTCCCGCGGCGTCGGGCCGTTCAACGGCGCGGACGATCGCCTCGGACACGTCGCCGACATAGACCGGCTGGAAGCGGGTCTTGCCGCCGCCGATCAGGGGCAGGGCCGGGGCCATCGTCGCCATCGAGGCGAAGCGGTTCAGGAAGTCGTCGCCGGCGCCAAATACGAGCGACGGCCGGATCACCACCGCGTCGGGCTTGACCTCGCGCACCGCCATCTCGCCGGCGGCCTTGGTGCAGGCATAGGTCGAGGTGCTCTCCGGATTGGCGCCCACGGCCGAAACATGCACCAGCCGGCTGACCCCGGCGGCGGCGCAGGCGGCGGCGATATTGCGGGCCGCATCGACGTGCATCGCCTGGAAGGACTGCGCCCCGGCCTCGTACAGCACGCCGATCAGATTGATCGCGGCGTCGGCGCCGGCCAGCGCCGCCTCGACCTGGGCGGGGTTTACGGCGTCGCAGCGGACCGCCTGGATCTGGCCGACGTGGCCCGAGGTCTGCAGCTTGTACGCACGGTCGGGACGGCGCACGGCCACGCGGATGCGCCATCCGCGCCGGGCCAGGTCCTGGACCACCTGGCTGCCGACGAAGCCGGAGCCGCCGAAGACGGTGATCAGGCCGGGGGCAGCTTCGCTCATGTCAGACTCCAGAAGGCGGGCGGCCGGTGCGCAACCGGCCTCGGCGCGGGGATTAGACGATGGCCCGGGCGCCTGCAACGCAAACAGGACAAAAGCCTGTTGACCCGCCCCGGGGGCTGCCTTAAGGGTCCGCGCCTTCCGGACGGGAACGCGTGCGAACGCGAAATCGTCTGGGCCCAGATGGCGGAATTGGTAGACGCGCTGGCTTCAGGTGCCAGTGATCGAAAGGTCGTGGAGGTTCGAGTCCTCTTCTGGGCACCATAATTTTCAGCGGCGCCGTGTCCTAGCGATACGGCGCCGTTCGTTTATGGTCCCCTGCATGAGAGCGCCGACATGACCGTATTCCTCCACGAAGGCGACCTGCCGGACGGGCTCGATCTCGGTCCCGAGGTCGCGATCGACTCCGAGACCATGGGCCTGCGCTTCCGCCGCGACCCGCTGTGCGTGGTCCAGCTCTCGGCCGGCGACGGCGACGCCCACGTCGTCCGGATGAACCGCCCGACCTACGACTGCCCGAACCTGAAGCGCCTGCTGACCGATCCCAAGGTGCTCAAGCTGTTCCACTTCGGCCGCTTCGACATCGGCATGTTCCAGCTCCACCTCGGCGTAGAGACCCGTCCCGTCTACTGCACCAAGATCGCCTCGAAACTCGCCCGCACCTACACCGACCGCCACGGCCTGAAGGACGTGGTCCGCGAACTGGCCGGCGTCGACCTGTCCAAGGCCCAGCAGAGCTCCGACTGGGGCGCGGAGACCCTGAGCCCCGCCCAGCTGGAATACGCCGCCTCCGACGTCCTCTACCTGCACGCGGTCAAGGCGCGGCTGGACGAGATGCTGGAACGCGAGGGCCGCGCCGAACTGGCCCGCCAGTGCTTCGACTTCCTGCCGTCACGGTCCGCCCTGGACCTCGCCGGCTGGGACGAGATGGACATCTTCGCGCACAGCTGATGACAGACCCCGCCGACACGCGCGACCAGGCCGACGAGGCCCGCATCGCCGAGACGGCCCGGCGCTTCCGCGCCCGCTCCCGCCGCGTGCAGTTGCTGCGCCGCGTCCTGCCGGTGGCCATCATCGTTCTGGCGGGCGGCACGGTCAGCTGGATCGTCCTGCGCAGCGTCATCTCCGACGTCGAGCGCAAGGCCGGGACGTCGCGCGAGGTCACCCTCGAGAAATCCCGCTTCCTCGGCCAGGACGCCCAGGGCCGCAGCTTTGTCATCGGCTTCGAACGCGCCGTCCGCGACGCGGAGACCGGCCGTTTCCGGCTTCTGGGACCGGCTCTGCGGCTCAATCTCGGCGGGCGGAAGGTCACGACCCTGACCGCCGACGGCGGCGTCTACGACGAGACCGCGGACACCGTCACCATCGGCCCCAATGTGCGCATCTCGGACGGTGGCTCCGGATTCACCCTCGTCACGCCCGAAGCGGTCGTCGACACCGACACAGGCATCGTCACCGGATCGAAGGGCGTCCGCGGCTCCGGCCCCCTTGGAACCGTCTCCGCTTCGTCCTATGCGATTTATGAACAGGGCGAACGGGTCGTGTTCAGCGGCTCGGGCGATAACAAGGTGCGCGGGACCATCAACGCCGTGAGGTCGGACGGATGAGCATGACCAGAACCCTGACGACGGCGGCGATCGCCCTGGCCCTCGCGGCCCTGCCCACCATGGGCGGCGCGCAAAGCTTGCAGGGCGGGCAACCGATCATGTGGGGCGCGGACGAAGGGTCGGTGACGCCGACCGCCATCTCGCTCCGCGGCCGGGCCGAACTGACACAGGGCGACAACCGCATCCGCGCCGACCGGATCGAGGGCTCGATCAGCAACGGCGACCTGACCCGCGTCGAGGCGACCGGCGACGTCTATTTCGTCACGCCCGACCAGACCATCCGCGGCGACCGCGCCGTCTACACTCCCGCCAACGACACCATCGTGCTCAGCGGCGACGTGATCCTGACCCAGGGCGAGAACGTCATGACCGGGGGCCGGCTGACCTACAACACCCGCACCGAGTCGGCCGAGATGGACGGCGCCGGCGAAGGCGGCCGCGTGCAGGGCGTCTTCTACCCCGAACGCAGCGGGACCTGAGCTCCGGCTCGGACTGAACCTTTGGCCCGCAAGGAACTCTCCGCCCTCAACGTCCATGACGCCCCCGCCCCCGAGGCGGTGGTCGAGGCGCCGCACCCCACCGGCCTGCGGGTGCAGAACATCGCCCGCTCCTTCGGTCCGCGTCAGGTGGTGCGCGACGTCTCCCTGCACGTCGAGCGCGGTCAGGTGGCCGGCCTGCTCGGCCCCAACGGCGCCGGCAAGACCACCTGTTTCTACATGATCACCGGCCTGATCCCGCCGGACAGCGGCAAGATCTTCCTCGACGGCGAGGACATCACCGCCCAGCCGATGTACCAGCGCGCCCGCATGGGCCTCGGCTATCTGGCGCAGGAGGCCTCGATCTTCCGCGGCATGACGGTCGAACAGAACGTCCGCGCCGTCGTCGAACTGCACCACACGGGCCGTCAGGCCATCGCCGACGAGACCACCCGCCTGCTGGAAGAGCTGCGCATCGACCACCTGCGCCACGCCCCGGCCTCCGGCCTGTCGGGCGGCGAGCGGCGGCGCTGCGAGATCGCCCGCGCCCTCGCCGGTCGGCCGTCCTTCATGCTGCTCGACGAACCCTTCGCCGGCATCGACCCCCTCGCCATCGCCGACATCCGCCAGGTCATCCGCTATCTGGCCGGCGAGGGCATCGGCGTTTTGATCACCGACCACAATGTCCGCGAGACGCTTGAGATCATCGACCACGCCTCGATCATCTCGGGCGGATCGGTGCTGTTCGAGGGCGAGGCGGAGGACGTGATCCGCGACCCCGAGGTCCGCCGCGTCTATCTCGGCGACATGTACGGCTGAGGCTACTGGCCGAACAGCCGCTGGTCCCACCACACGGGCTGATGCAGCCCCGCCCGGATGCGGCCGAACTCCGGATGGGCCGGATTGATCAGCACATTGCGCTCCACCCGCGCCACGACGCTGGGAACCAGTAGAATCGCCGAGCGCCCCTCCCGCGCCCAGCCTGTGCCGAAGGCGCGGCCCACCCCGGGGCTGGTGGCGTCCCAACCCGGATGGCGCTCAATCGGGAAGACCTCATAGGAGACTCCGGCGTCGATGGTGATCTCGATGTAGTGCTGATCCGTCGGCAGGACGCCGGATCCGTTGGCCAGGACCTCCAGCATCGCCGTCGAATAGTGCTCCGACGCATAGATCAGCGGCGTCTCGGCGGTGTTCCAACGTCCGGGTGCGATGCGCGATCCGGTGGCGTTGAAGATGGGGTAGGCCCCGTCGGGATCGCCGATCCGGAAGGCCGTCAGGCCCCGGTCCAGCCTCTGTCCGCTCACACGCCGGTGCCGTACAGCAGCCGGCCCAGGATATCCTCGACCAGCTGGCCGCCGACCTCGCCCGACAGGATCACCGCCAGCGGGGTGCGTCCCTCCAGCAGCATATGCGGCCGCTGCAGGAAGGCGCGGGCCGCGTCCTCGTCCTTCCACACCCGCAGCGCCATCTCCCAGATGCGGACGAAACGGACCAGGCGGGTGCTCTCGGCCTTGGATAGCCGCCCCGTCGGGCTCTGGGCCTTGCGCCGCGCATAGGTCGGGCGGCTGACGAAATTATATTTGAAACTCCGGTCGTCGGGCGCGACCTGCCGGGCCAGCTGATCGACCGCGGACAGCGGCAGCCCCCGCTCGATCTGATCGACCAGGGCGATCGTCGGGGTCCCGGCCCCGCTGTCGGACATGTCGAAGGCGACGCTCATGTGAGACAGAACTTAGTCTCATGCGAGGCAGGACGCAAGGTGGGCGGCTTGGCGGAAGGGGCAACAGCTGCGCATCCGATCATCCGGAAGTCTATTTCCGGCCAGACCTCAATGACGGCCACCCCCATCTTGGACGGTCGGAGCGTCTGCTATAGCTATTCGCGAGCGCAACGGAGGGGACGATGCCAGCGGCTACGCCGGAGGACCGCAGGGCGATTTCGGAAATCTACGACTCGCTCCGGGCGCTCGTAGATCGACGAACCGAGCCGGAGCAGTTTCCGGATTTTGTAGCGACCTTGCATCCCGAGAACGCGATCGAGTTGGCCGGAAACACAGATGGTCTCTTGCTACTGGCCGCCTACGCGTTGCGCACCGCGATGGCAAAACATGATGGCTATCACGAACACATTGACGAGGCGGCCTTTGCGAACGCCGGAAGCGTCCCTGTCATCATCAGTCGGCTATGACCGCTAACCATCTGTGGACGCCCCCCTCGGGGCCCTGGTCGCCGCCTTCCCCGCTTAGACCCCCGTTAACCGTTCCGGCCACATGGTGGCCGCCAGCAAGTTTCGGGCCAAGCGGCCCGGCTGGGGGTTCTGGGTGCTCGGACAAAGGCTCGAGATACGGCAGGGGCAGGGGCTCGTCATCACGCCCCAGCTGCAGCAGGCGATCAAGCTGCTGCAATTGTCGAATCTCGAACTGGAGGCCTTCGTCGAGGCCGAGCTGGAGAAAAACCCGCTGCTGCAGCGCGAGGACGCCGAGCCCGGCGGAGACGCAGAAGCACCCGCCACCGAAAACCATGATACCGCCGAAATGAGCTTCGACGAAGGACGGGTCCAGGATGCGGACCGCGCCCTCGACGCCCGCTCCGACGACGTCTACGGCGACGCGAGCCCGGGCGAACGGACGTCGGACCGGATGGAGGACGTCGGCGCCGGCGAGGCCCAACCCGGCCTCAACGACTGGTCCCGCGCCGGGACCGGCGGCGGCCTGCCCGACGGCGAGGGCCGCGAACAGCCCGACACCCGCGACGCCACCCTGTGGGAACATCTACAGGCCCAGGCCTCCCAGGCCGGCTTCACCCCGGCCGACCACGCCATCGCCCTGACCCTGATCGACGCCGTCGACGAGGGCGGCTATCTGCGCGGCGAGCTGGCCGAAACTGCGGACCGGCTGGGCGTCTCGCTCGACCGCGTCGAGGCCGTGCTGACGACCTGCCAGGGCTTCGAGCCGACCGGCGTCATGGCCCGCTCCGTGCCAGAATGCCTCAAGCTGCAGCTGGTCGAGCGCAACCGCTTTGACCCGGCCATGGAATGCCTGCTCGACAACCTCGACCTGTTGGCCAAACGCGACCTGACCGCCCTGAAGAAAGCCTGCGGCGTCGACGGCGAGGACATGGCCGAGATGATCGCCGAGCTGAAGGCCCTGACGCCGCGCCCCGGCGCCGGCTTCGGCGGCGAGCCGGCCCAGACCGTCGTCCCCGACGTCCATGTCCGCCCGGATCCCGCCGGCGGCTGGAAGGTCGAACTCAACGCCGACACCCTGCCGCGCCTGATCATGGACAAGCGCTATCATGGCGTGGTCTCGGCTGGCGCGCGCTCCGACACGGAAAAGACCTTCGTCGCCGAGTGCGCGGCCCAGGCCAGCTGGTTGGTCAAGTCGCTGGACCAGCGGGCCAAGACCATCCTCAAGGTTTCGTCCGAGATCGTGCGTCAGCAGGACGCCTTTCTCGCCTTTGGCGTCGAGTTTCTGCGGCCGTTGAACCTGAAGACCGTGGCCGACGCCATCGGCATGCACGAGTCCACCGTCAGCCGCGTCACCTCGAACAAATACGTCTCGACGCCGCGCGGCGTGTTCGAGCTGAAATTCTTTTTCACGGCGGCCATCCAGTCGTCGGACGGGGGCGCCACCCACTCGGCCGAGGCGGTGCGTCACCGTATCAAGGCCATGATCGACGGCGAGGCGCGCGACGGCGACGTCCTGTCCGACGATCGCATCGTCGAGATCCTCAACGAGGCGGGCATCGACATCGCCCGCCGTACTGTGGCGAAATACCGCGAGGCCCTGCGCATACCGTCCTCGGTCCAGCGCAAACGCATGCTCCGGACGGCGTAGGCGCCGGCGCGGGTGTCGGGTCAGTGAGCAAGGGACGTGCGGACGGTGGCGGCCGCAGCTCACCAGCACTGTCACTGTCACCCCTCCCCGCAGCCGTTCGGAAAGACCACATTTCAGTGATCGGCGTTGACACCAAACGCCATCGGTCGCGTTCTATCGGCATGCAAATCCAGGTCAGCGGTAAGCACGTGGATGTCGGCGAAGCGTTAGGCTCGCGCATCTCCCAGGAACTCCAGGACGGGATCGGCAAATATTTCGAACGAGGGGCGCAGGACGCCGAGGTCGTGGTCACCAAGGAAGGCCACGGGTTCAAGGTCGACTGCTGGGTGCGCCTCGCTTCCGGGCAGGTGGTGATCACCTCGGGGCTGGGCGGCGACGCCCACACGGCCTTCACCGAAAGCCTCGACAAGCTCGAGAAGCGGGTGCGGCGCTACAAGCGCCGGCTCAAGGATCACCACATCGGTCCCAAGGGCCTCTCGCCCGAGAAATCCGAGAACGCGGCCCGTGACGTCGCCCGCAGCATCGTCCTGCGCGACCCGGACACCGTCGAGGACGAAGCCTTCGGCGAGGCCGGCGCGCCCGACGAGCCGCCCCCGGTCGGCATGGTCATCGCCGAGACCGAGGCCGAGATCCGCACCGTCACGGTCGGTCGCGCGGTGCTCGAGCTGGACATGACCGGCTATCCGGTCGTGGTGTTCCGCAACGCCGCGCACGGCGGTTTGTCGGTGGTCTATCGCCGGCCGGACGGCAACGTGGGCTGGATCGATCCGGAGCGAACCACGAAAGCGTTCAATGGACACGGTTCGGTAAACGGTGTCGCGTCATAGTGCTTCCCACAACGAGGCGGGTCGTCTACACGGCGCCCGCCCATCGGGAATGGTTTTGGGTAGAGTCGGGACAGGGCAATGGACATCGGTGATTTGCTGGCGGACGGCGGTGTCGTCCTGCGCAGCGGCGCGTCGTCAAAGCGTCAGGCGTTGCACACGGTGGCGGAAGCCGCCGCGCAGACGCTCGGCCTCCCGGAGGCCCGGGTCCTGGAGGCCTTGCTCGAACGCGAGGCCTTGGGCTCGACGGGCCTGGGCTCGGGCGTCGCCGTGCCGCACGCCCGCATCGAAGGCCTAGAGCGGGTCACGGCGGTGTTCGTGCGGCTCGACACCCCGGTCGCCTACGGCTCGGTCGACGACCGCCCGGTCGATCTGATCTTCGCCCTGTTCGCCCCGCCCCGCGACGGCGCCGAGCACCTGCGGGCGCTGGCGGCGGTGTCGCGCGCCCTGCGTTCGGCGGAAATGCGCGAGCATCTGCGTCAGGCCCGCACCGTCGACGCGATCCGCGCCCTGTTCGTCAGGGACCACGCCGCCACGGCGGCCTGAGGCTTCGGTGTGCTAACGACATTCGGGCGGCGAGCGTCCGGGCGGAGCGCCGCGCTCAAATAGCGCGAAGCGCGGCAGCGTCCCTGAGATCAATGCGCCGCCGCGCTCAAGTAGCGCGAAGCGCGGTAGCGCCCTTAAAATCAGTGCACCGAGACCGGCTCCAGCTCGTGCGCCACGGCGGCGGCGAAGGCGGTTTCGCGGTCCATCATCACGGCAAGTCGCTCGCCATCGGCGCCGTGAACGGCGTACAGAGTGGTCTCCGGATCGATAGACAGGCCCTTGACGTCAGGGATGGGCGTGTCGGCCAGGATATCGGCCGCACGGATTTCGCGCACATAGACCAGGTCCGGTGCGCCCAGCCCCTGAAAATCTTCCTTGGTCATCATCATCGGCGTCATGCGACCGCCTCCTTGTATTGAACTAACGCCCCGAAGGGCGGTGTGGTTCGGCCCCGCGAGCGGCGGCCGGAAAGACGACGGCTGGATCAGCCCGCCGTGATGGGTATGCGCCGGACCGTCGGCGTGTTCTCCGGCCGGCTCAGATCGACGTGCAGCAGACCGTGCTCCAGCTGCGCCTGATCGACCTCCAGCCCGTCGGCGAGCACGAAGCTGCGGACAAAGCCCCGGCCGGCGATGCCGCGGTGCAGAAAGGCCTGATCCGTCTTGCCGGCGTCCTCGCGCTTGCCCGCGATGGTCAGCTGCCGCCCTTCCAGGGTGACGGTCAGGTCGTCGGGACCGAAGCCCGCGACAGCCAGGCTGATGCGGACCGAATGCTCGCCCAGCTGTTCGACATTGTAGGGCGGATAGCTGTCCGCAGCGGCCCGCGCCGCCCGGTCGATCAGGGCGCGGGTGTGGTCGAAGCCCAGCAGGAAGGGGCTGTCGAACAGGATGGTGCGTGTGTTCATCGTCTCTCGCCCCCGAAGCAGGCCTGCAACCGTCTGCGCCTCCCGGAATCGGCGAGGCGTCGGTCGACGCGGATTAAATGGGGATTTGCCGTCCTGGATCAACGATCAAGGGGCCGGAATTGGCAAAGGCCCCGCGGTCTCCCGCGGGGCCTTCATGGTGGAGCTTAGCGGAGTCGAACCGCTGACCTCTTGCATGCCATGCAAGCGCTCTACCAACTGAGCTAAAGCCCCGAACCTTCCGGATCGGATCGCCGCGGGAAAACCGCCCCCGGCGAGGCGGCGGAACCTATGTCAGGGCCTGATCGCGATCAAGCCCGGTTCCGCCATTTATTTTCGTCCCCTCGCGAGGCCGAAAATCCTAGTCGTCGTCCTTGCCCGGCTTGACGATCTCCTCGTCGAACGAGTCGTCGTCCTCGTCCTCGATGAAGGGCACCGAGTCGTCGTCATCGTCGTCCGCCAGCACATCGTCGTCGTCGCCGGCCTCGCCCATGCCGGGCTCCTCGGTCGGGTCGACCGCGGCCTCGTCGTCGTCGTCGTCCGGCGTCAGGATGGGCTCGTGGCCCTCCTCGTCGATCTCCGGCGTGACGACGGTTTCCTCCTCGTCGTCATCGTCCGAGGCGACCTTCTTCTTGTCGACCTGATCCTCGGCATCCTCTTCCGGCGTCTCGTCGGCGGCGTAGCCGGCCGGGCGGCCGCGGCGGTTGCGCAGCTTCAGCGCCTCCTCCGGGTCGAATTCGGTGTCGCATTTGGGGCAGTGCGCCGGGCGGCGGGTCAGGTCGTAGAATTTGGCCTGGCAGTTCGGGCAGACCTGCTTTTGGCCCAGTTCGGGATTGGCCACGGTGAAGACCTTTGGCGGGAGTGGGAAATCGGGCGCGTCCCTTGCCACCATGGGGGGCCGCTGTCAAAAGCCATCTCTCGCGCCGCCCGCGCCGCCTGACCCTTTTCGGAGACCGCCGGGTGACGATCCCCTCCACATTGACCGCCCGCAGCGCTTCCGCGCTCTCCGGCCTGGTCCGCGCGCCGGGCGACAAGTCCATCTCCCATCGCGCCCTGATCCTCGGCGCTATGGCGACCGGAACCACCGACATCGACGGCCTGCTGGAGGGCGACGACATCCTCGCCACCGCCCGCGCCGCCGAGGCCTTCGGGGCCGGCGTCGAGCGCCTCGGCGAGGGGCGCTGGCGGATCACCGGCCACGGCGGCTTCCGCCAGCCCGCCGGCGTCATCGACTGCGGCAACGCCGGCACCGGCGTCCGGCTGCTGATGGGCGCCGCGGCGGGCTATCCGATCACCGTCACCTTTGACGGCGACGCCTCCCTGCGCAAACGGCCCATGAAGCGGGTCACGGCCCCCCTCGCCGACATGGGGGCCCGCTTCGACTGGCCGGGCGAGGAAGACCGACTGCCCGTGACCCTCACCGGCGGCGCCCTCAAGGCCATCGACTACGTCCAGACCGTCGCCTCGGCCCAGATCAAGTCGGCCATCCTGCTCGCCGGACTGAACGCCGACGGCGTCACCACTGTGACCGAGCCCGTACCCAGCCGCGACCACACCGAGCGCATGCTGCGCGCTTTCGGGGCCGAGGTCGGCGTCCGGCCCGCGCCGGCCGGCTGGCGAATAACGCTGACAGGCGGTCAGCCCCTGACCGGAACCCCCGTCTCCGTCCCCGGCGATCCGTCCTCCGCCGCCTTCCCCCTCGCCGCCGCCCTGATCGTTCCCGGCTCCACGGTCACCGTCGAGGCCGTCATGCTCAACCCCCTGCGCACCGGCCTGTTCGAGACCTGGCGCGAGATGGGCGCCGACCTTGCCGTCACCAACCGCCGCATGGCCGGCGGCGAGGAGATCGGCGACGTCACCGCCCGCCATTCGCAGCTCACCGGCGTCGTCGTCCCCCCGGCCCGCGCCGCCTCCATGATTGACGAGTATCCTATCCTCGCCGCCACCGCCGCCTTCGCGCAGGGCGCCACCGTCATGCGCGGCATCGGCGAGATGCGGGTCAAGGAAAGCGACCGCATCGCCCTGATGGCGGCGGGCCTGCAGGCCTGCGGCGTCGCCGTCGAGGAGGAGCCGCAAGGCTTCACCGTCACCGGCGGCCCCGTGCGCGGCGGCGCGACCGTGACCACCCACGGCGATCACCGCATCGCCATGAGCCATCTGGTGCTGGGTCTGGCCTCGGCCGAGCCGGTCGCCGTCGACGAGCCGGGAATGATCGCCACAAGCTTCCCCGGCTTCGTCGAGTTGATGCGCGGCTTGGGAGCGGACCTTGGCTAGACAGGCCCCCAGGAAGGACAATGTGTTCGAGGCCTTCGCCGGTTTCGAGGCGCGTCGGCAAAGGCGTCGAGACGCCTTTTGGGACCGTATTTTCGATTCGCGATACGGCGCCTTCATTTTGGTGGTGATCACCGCTGTCTTTTTCGTCCTTGGGCTGCTTCTACTCTTCAGCACCCTTGACGCGCTCTCGACAGGGGTCATCCAGGTTCGACGCAGCCGAATCTATCTTGCTGAAAGCCCGGCGTTGTTCTGGATGGGCTTTGCGTGGAATCTGGCCCTCAGCGGTCTAATGGTTGGCGGCATCGCCGTCGGTCTCTGGTTCCGGTTCGGAACAGCCCGTGGCAAACGAACCGCAGCGCAGCGCCGCCGCCGCGCGCGCAAGAAATTAAGCAGCAGTGAGTGACGATCTGACCCGAGCCCTGATCATCGCCGTCGACGGGCCTGCCGCCTCGGGCAAGGGCACCATCGCCGCCCGGCTGGCCGGGGCCTACGGTCTGCCGTTCCTCGACACGGGCCTGCTTTACCGCGCGGTCGGCCTCCGCCTGCTGGACGATCGTGGTTCACTCGACGACGAAACCGCCGCCGAGGCGGTGGCGCGCGCGCTCGACGCCGGCGACCTGACCGACCTCGACCGGCTGACCGGCCGCGGCGCGGGCGAGGCCGCCAGCCGCGTCGCCGGTCACCCCGCCGTGCGCGCCGCCCTGCTGGAGTTCCAGAGGACCTTCGCGCAGCAGCCCGGCGGCGCCGTCCTCGACGGCCGCGACATCGGCACGGTCATCGCCCCCGGGGCCCAGGCCAAGCTGTTCGTCACCGCCACGCCGGAAGTCCGCGCCCGTCGCCGCTGGAAACAGCTGACCGGCCGGGGCGAGGTCATCGCATTCGAGGACATGCTGGCCGACATCGTCCGTCGCGACGAACGCGACGCCGGCCGCGGCGCCGCCCCCATGGTCCAGGCTGAAGACGCCGTCTTGCTGGACACGACCGATATGGATATAGAGACCGCCTTCGATGCGGCCCGCCGTATCGTCGAGGCGGCGCGCGCGAAACACGGTCTCTGACCTGTTTCGCAAATCCAACGCTCCACCCTCGGCTTCCGCGGGCGCTCTGGCTTCATCTGCCTCGCATCCCGACGACCTGATCCCATTCTTCAACTCACCTCGCGCGGGGCCGTCCGGTCACGCGCCACAACCCTCAGAAACCCCAACCCTGCATGACCGATACCCAAAGCTTCTCCCCCTCGCGTGACGACTTCGCCGCGCTGCTCGACGAAACCCTTCAGGGCCGCGACCTCGGCGAGGGCCAGGTCGTCCACGGCCGCGTCGTCGGCATGGAAAAGGACATCCTGATCATCGACGTCGGCCTGAAGACCGAAGGCCGCATCCCGGCCCGCGAATTCGGCATCGGCGAAGGCGCCGTCATCCCGAAGGTCGGCGACAACGTCGAAGTCTACCTCGAGCGCGTCGAGAACGCCCTGGGCGAAGCGGTCATCAGCCGCGACAAGGCTCGCCGCGAAGAAGCCTGGACCCGTCTGGAAGTCGTCTTCGCCGACGGCCAGCCGGTCAACGGCGCCATCGTCGGTCGCGTCAAGGGCGGCTTCACCGTCGACCTCGGCGGCGCCTCGGCCTTCCTGCCGGGTTCGCAGGTCGACATCCGTCCGGTGCGCGACGTCGCCCCGCTGATGGGCAAGGAACAGCCCTTCGCCATCCTGA
>DASRXE010000135.1:0-12517 GCA_035654315.1 Brevundimonas sp. | reverse complement strand
CTTGCCGTCCTCGTTCTTGCGGAACCAGTTGACGAAGTAGAGGCGCGGCAGGTTCGACGCGTCCGTGCGGTCCTTCATCGACAGCCAGTGGGCGAAGTAGTCGCCCATGTTGTAGCCGCAGAAGGGCAGCATGGCGAAGGGATCGCGGCGCAGCTCGCCGACCTTGTTCTCGGCGGCGGCGGTGCCTTCCGAGGCGACCGACGAGCCCATGAACACCCCGTGGTCCCAGTCGTAGGCCTCGGTGACCAGCGGCACGGCCGAGGCGCGGCGGCCGCCGAACAGGATGGCCGAGATCGGTACGCCCTTGGGGTCTTCCCACTCGGGGGCGATGGCCGGGCACTGGCCGGCGGGAGCGGCGAAGCGAGCGTTCGGATGGGCGGCAGGCTCGCCCGACGAGGGGTCGTGCGGCTGGCCCTTCCAGTTGGTCAGGCCCTCGGGCGCTTCCCTGGTCAGGCCCTCCCACCAGACGTCGCCGTCGGCGGTCAGGGCGGTGTTGGTGAAGACGGTGTTGGTGGCGAGGGTGGCCAGGGCGTTGCCGTTGGTGTTGCGGCTGGTGCCCGGCGCGACGCCGAAGAAGCCGGCTTCCGGGTTGACCGCGTAGAGGCGGCCGTCGTCGCCGAAGCGCATCCAGGCGATGTCGTCGCCGATGGTCTCGGCCTTCCAGCCCGGCAGGGTGGGCTGGAGCATGGCCAGGTTGGTCTTGCCGCAGGCCGAGGGGAAGGCCGCGGCGACGTATTTGGCGCGGCCCTTCGGATCGGTCAGCTTGAGGATCAGCATGTGCTCGGCGAGCCAGCCCTCGTCGCGGGCCATGACCGAGGCGATGCGCAGGGCGTAGCATTTCTTGCCCAGCAGGGCGTTGCCGCCGTAGCCCGAGCCGTAGGACCAGATCTCGCGGCTCTCGGGGAAGTGGACGATCCACTTCTCCTCATTGCAGGGCCACGGCACATCGGCCTGACCTTCAACCAGCGGAGCGCCGAGCGTGTGTACGGCCGGAACAAAGACGCCGTCAGAGCCCAGCACGTCGAGCGCCGGCTTGCCCATCCGGGTCATGATGCCCATCGAGACGGCGACGTAGCCGCTGTCGGTGATCTCGACGCCGAGGGCGCTGATCTTCGAGCCGAGCGGGCCCATGGAGAAGGGCACGACGTACATGGTGCGGCCAGCCATGCAGCCATCGAACAGACCGTTCAGGCGCTCGCGCATCCCGGCGGGATCAGCCCAGTTGTTGGTGGGGCCGGCGTCGATCTCCTGCTCGGAGCAGATGAAGGTGCGGCTCTCGACGCGGGCCACGTCCTTGGGGTCCGAGGCGGCGTAGTAACAGCCGGGGCGCTTCGTCTGGTCCAGCTCCTTGAGAGTCCCCTTGTCGATCAGGTCGGCGGCGATGGCCTTCTTCTCGGTCTCGGAGCCGTTGCACCAGTGGACCCGGGCCGGCCTGGTCAGGGCGGCGATCTGCTCCACCCAGGCGACGAGGCCGGCGTGGCTGGTCGGGGCCGGGTGAAGGCCGGGGATGGCGGATGCGGTCACGCGAACTCTCCTGAACGTCTGCCCGGCGATCTGACGCCGCCGTGGCGCTCCCTTGCGTGAGATCACGCAATGTTTCAGCCGAGATGGCATTGAAGGCGACGCAAGGTCAACCGCTGCAAGTTTCAACCTCTTGCGAGCCCCGGTCGCCGGCTCGTCTGCATAATTCCGGTCGCGGCGGGCGGCGGCCCGGGGTATCGGAGCCGACATGCAGACGATGGACGCGACCACCGCGACTCCCGCAGGCGCCCTCGCCTCGCCCGCCGCCGCGCGGAACGCCGGGCCGATTCTCGAGGTCCTGAAGGCGCATTTGCCGGCGCGGGGGCGGGTGCTGGAGATCGCCGCCGGGTCCGGCGAGCATGCGGTCGCCTTCGCCGGCGCCCTCCCGGATCTGGAGTGGACGCCGAGTGATCCGTCGGTCGAGGCGCGGGCGAGCGTCGCGGTCCGGGCGAAGGCGGCAGGCCTGCCCAACCTGCGCGACCCGCTGGCGCTGGATATGCTGGACGAGGCGACGTGGCCGGAGCGGCCGTTCGCGGCCATGGTGTGCATCAACATGATCCATATCAGTCCATGGGCGGCGACCGGGGGATTGATGCGGCTGGGGGGGCGGGTGCTGCCGGTCGGGGGATTGCTGGCCACCTATGGGCCGTACCGCGAGGCGGAGGTTCCGCTGGCGCCGTCGAACGGGGCGTTTGACGACAGCCTGAGGGCGCGCGATCCGTTGTGGGGCCTGCGCGACCGGGACGCAGTGGCGGCGGCGGCGAAGGCCGAGGGGCTGGCGCTGACGGGGCGGGTGGAGATGCCCGCGAACAATCTGATGCTGCTGTTCCGGCGGGTGTAGCGATCAGGTCTGGTCATATTGACCGATGGGGAAGCGGAGGTTCTGCTTGCGGCCAGCCTCTGGAGGACCCGATGTTGATCCTGACCGCCAGCCTCATGCTCGCCTTTGCGAACGGCCCGCAGGCCGCCTGCAACGCATCCGACACAGCCTGCCGCATCCGGCAACTCGAACACCGGGTGGCCATGCTGGAACGCCGCCTGGCGCAGCAGCCCGGCGCGGGGATTGAAATGGCCGTCAGTTTCACCTGCTCCAACCGGGCGGAGTGCGTGCGCAGGGCCGTTCAGGCGTGCGCGGAAGGCGGCTTTACGCGCGGCGCTCCCATCACGCCCCAGCAGCTCTACAACTTCTTCACCGTCGAGCGGGTGACCTGCGCCGGTTGACGGCAGGTGGTCGGCGCTGTCACGGAGCGCCATGGCGCTTTCCCGCACATATGACGGCGACGAACCGGTCCGGCTGAACAAGTTCATGGGCCAGGCGGGGCTGTGCTCGCGGCGCGAGGCGGATGCGCTGATCGCCGGGGGATTGGTTTCGGTCGACGGCGAGGTGGTCGCCGACGCGGGGCGCAAGCTGCAGCCGGGGCAAACCCTGACCCTGAGCGAGCGGGCGACGGCGGCGCTGGCCGAGGGCGTGACCATAGTGATGCACAAGCCGATGGGCTACGTCTCGGGCCAGCCGGAGCCGGGCAAGGTCCCGGCCGTGCGGCTGTTGACCGGGGCCAACCGCGTCGGCGAGGGCGCGGTTCCGGCGTCGGACGCCTCCCTGCCCCCGATAGGCCGGCTGGACGAGGACTCGCGGGGCCTGCTGCTGCTGTCGTCCGACGGGGTGGTGGCCAAGGCGGTGATCGGGCCGGAGTCGGATCTCGACAAGGAATATCTGGTCCGCGTCGTCGGCGACGTCACCGAGAAGAAGCTGAAGATCCTGCGCCATGGCCTGATGCTGGACGGCCGCCAGCTGCGCCCCGCCTATGTCAGCCGGATGGAGTCGCACCGGCTGAAATTCATCCTGCGAGAGGGGCGCAACCGGCAGATCCGGCGGATGTGCGAAATGGTCGAGCTGGAGGTCGTCGACCTGATCCGGGTGCGGATCGGGCCGCTAAGGCTGGACAATCTGCCGGAAGGCAGATGGCGGATGCTGACGGCCGAGGAGCGGGCGGCGCTGGTCGGCCCGGACGTCGGCGGGTGACCGGGATGGCAGGGTTCCGTACTGAAAAACCGCGGCCTGTCATCTGAACATTTATGCAGGCGGCGGTGATGGGGAGCGCGCGGCGCCTGAGCGGCGGGCGGCGGGGGTTGAACGCTGTCAAAGACCAGGCCCGGCGGGCATTCCGTCATTATGCACGGGCGTGCGTCAAAGGCGGACGCAGGCCCCGGAGCGGACACGCCCGCCCATGACCGGGAGTGTCGGAATGACCCGCGAAGTGTCGGGATGACAGGGTACGGGATGACAGGGTTCTTGGGGCGCGGTCCGGTCAGGCCGGCACATAGGTGAGCTCGATCGCCTCGCCGCCGATCCGGCGGTGCGTGACGAGGCGGAGCGGCGGCCGGGGCCCGGCGAAGAAGGGATCGCCCTGACCCAGCACGACCGGATGGAGGCACAGGCGATACTCATCGATCAGCGGGGTCAGGGCCTGCGCCAGTACCGGCCCGCCAACGTAGAGTTCGCCCTCGAGCTCCTGCTTCAGACGGCGGACCGTCCCTTCCACGTCGTCCGCGACAAGCGTGGCGTTGGGCCCGACCGAGGTCAGGGTGCGCGACACGACCCATTTGGGTTCGCTGCGCCATGCCGCCGCGAACTCGTGCAGGTCCGGGGTCCAGTCGGGATCGTCCTGCTCCCAGTAACGCATGATCTCGTAGAGGCGGCGGCCATAGACGCTGCCGGCCGAGCCGCGCACCTGCTCGATGAAGTGTCGGAAGAGGACCGTGTCGGGGCCGAACTTGTCGTAGTCGACGTAGCCGTCGAGCGAAACGTTCATTCCAAAGACAAGCCGCGCCATACACGATCTCCGATCCGGGCTTTTCGTCGTGGGGTGCGGCCAGTTCAGGCCGGGGCGTATTGGCGGAATGGCTTCAGCTGGTCCGCGAGCGCCCGCTGGAAGGCCGGGCGGGCCTCGGCGCGGGCGACGTAGTCCGTCAGCGCCGGGTAGTCTGTGAGGACGTCGGTGTGACGCAGGTCACGCAGCACATGGGTCATCAGAATGTCGGCGGCGCTGAAGCGATCGTTGGCGAACCATTTGCGGTCGCCCAGCGCTGTCTGCAGCTCGCCGAGCCGGCGGCGCACCGAGGTCTCGACCTGCGGGCGGCGTTCTTTCGCCCACGCCTCGTCCGGGTGAAACAGGTCGATCGTCGCCAGCTCGCCAACCAGGGGCTCAACCGTATTCATGGCGGCGAACAGCCAGGTCATGACCATGGCCCGGCCGGCGTCGTCGGCGGGCATCAGGGCGTCCGAGTTCTGGGCGATGTAGAGGACGATGGCGCCGCTCTCGAACATCTCGACCTTACCGTCGCTGAAGACGGGCACCTGACCGAAGGGCTGCCGGGCGCGATAGGCCGCGGTCGACTGGTCGTCGAAGCCGATCAGGTGGTCGTCGTAGCCGAGCCCCGCCTCTTCCAGCGCCCAGCGCACGCGGATGTCGCGGACCGAGCCCTGGGCGAAGGGCGGGACCCATTTGAAGGCGGTGACCTGGATCATGGCCGACTCCTGCTGCGTTTCCGGGCGCCGTCCGCGCCTCGTCGTTGACTATTATGTTGATATCAACATATTATGTCGCATGTCAAACGCGCCCTCCGCCTTCGCCGCCACGCTCCACATCCGGGATCATTGCCTGTGCCTGCACGCCCAGCGGGCGGCGCGGACGCTAGCGCGGCGCTTCGACCTCGCCTTCCGGTCGCTGGGCATCACCAGCGGGCAGTTCTCATTGCTCAATGCGATGAACCGGCCGACCCCGCCGACCATAGGCGCGGTGGCCGATGTGCTGGCCATGGACCGCACCACCGTCACGGCAAATCTGAAGCCCCTGGAGCGGATGGGGGCGGTCGTGGTGACGGTCGATCCGGACGACCGGCGCGGGCGTCGCGCCGCCCTGACTGACGCGGGACGGGCGCTGCTGGCCGAGGCGACGCCGATCTGGATCGCGGAACACGCGGCGGTCGAGGCGGCGCTGGACGAGGCCGGGACGCTGCGGACCGGACTGCGGCGGCTGGGCTGAACGCCCTACTCCGCCTGCGCCGATGGGCCCGGGGGCGCAAAATCGAGGCGGCGGATCTCCCGCAGGCGGCCGTCCGCGGTCAGCTCGCCTTCGACCAGGTCGTAGGCCAGCAGAGCGAAGATGCGCTCACCGACGAAGATCGGGCGACTGTCCCGATGCCAGGCGGCGCATGAGGCAAGGCAGCCGTCGTCAGGCAAGACGCCGCGCGGGGCGACGAGCCGACCTGCCTCGGTCAGACGATCGCCGTCACGGCGCAGGAACAGCAGGTCCAGCGGCTCCAGCGTCCGGCCCACCGGCAAGACCAGCAGGCCACGCTCCTCATCCGGGGCGTCCGGGTCGGCGTGATAGAAGTCGCCATGGCGGGTCTCGTACTCGGCGACGCCCGCCTGCAGCAGTGTCGGGCCCAGCGCCGGGTCAGACCCGGCCTCGAGATCGACGATGTTGAACGGCAGGCCGGCGCCGGCGCCGGTGACGACCGCGTCTCGACCGGCCGGCGCAAGCCGGTAGACGCCATTCTCCATGTCGAACACGGTCGGCGCATCCGGCTCGGCCGGCGCCGTGACGAGGCGGACGCGCTGCGTGCCGTCGGCGTCATCAGGGTTGTAAACATAGAGCAGGTTCCCCTCGATGACCTGGGCGAACCGAATAAAGTCGTCGGAGTCGAGCGGCAGGAACTGATAGTCGGCGAGCGGAGCCGTCCGCGACCCATCGCCGAAGCGGGCGAGCGGCAGACGCAGGAGCGCCGAATCGCCGTCCGCGAACTCGCGGGCGAAGGCGGCGTCCCCCGGCGTCAGGGGCTGGACCAACACATGCAGCCGGTCGCCGCCGGACGTCAGACCCAGGGCCGAGTCCCTGGGAGGATGGCCCCAGACACGGACCGCACCGGGCCGGCCGCCGTCGTGCGGGATGCGGAAGAGATAGCCGGGATCGGACGGCCCCTCGTCGCCCGACGTGCCGGTCCAGACATAGACCGCGTCCCGCGCCACATGGAACTGGCGCGTCCAGGGGGCCAGAGTCACGGTGGCGTCGCAAGCGAACACCTCGGCGGCAAGGTCGCATCGGGTGACCGAAACCTGGCTCAACCGCCCGCCGGCCCCGGTCGCCATCAACGGGGCGGGGACGAAGACCTCTCCGGCGTCGACCATCCGCTCGCCGGCCATGCGGGCCCGGTCCGGCGACCAGCGGCCGACCGTCGGCAGCGCCTCGAGCGGGTCGCCGCCGCCTTCGAGGGCGGGGTCGCTGGAGACGTAGAAGATCAGCTGTCCGTCGACGACGCGCGCCTCGGCCGGGTCGTACGAGCCGCCGCGATGCAGCTGATGGGTGTCGATCCAGCTCAGGGCGCCGGCCGGCGACACCCGGAAGCGACTGACCTCGGTCCCACCCCGGGCGGCGCTGAAGGCGACCACGGCGACCGTGTCGCCCACGACGAACATCTGCCTGGTCCAGTCGCGCAGGGCCATTGCGCCCGGCGCGAAGGCGTCGACGGACTGCACCACCCGCAGCTCGTCGCCCGCCGTCGAGATGCTGAACAGCCGCCCGCGGCGAAGGATGACGAGGTGATCGCCGACGGCCCGGGCCATGTCGCCCGCATCCACGCCCGGGACCGGGGCGACCCGGTCGGACCAGCTGAGGCGGGGCGGGTCGTGCTGGATCGGCCCGGACGGCCGGGGCGCGGGGGGGAGGCCCGGAACGGGCCGGGCGTGGTGTGAGATGGGCGCCGGCGGGGGCGGCGGCGGCGGCTCCCGCAAGGACGTGACCGGCGGCGGCCGGGTGGTCAGGAAGGTCCGCAGCGCGGCGTCCGAGGCGAAGGACGGCATGCCGTCCTGGGCCATGGCGGGACCCGCCGTCCACGACAGGCCGAGCGCCAGCATCCCCGCCGTCCAAACTCCGTTCTTGCCGATCGCCATCCGCAGTCCCCTCTATCCCTGCAACCATAGGAACAGAGGTCCGGGCGTGGGGCAAACCGACGGAAGCTGACGGAAATGGCCGAAGGCGGGCTTGGCCTCAGTGCCCGAGCCCCAGCGACGGGCCGGCCAGCATCCACACGGCCATGGCGATCATCATCAGGTTCTCGGTCAGGGAGACGAAACCCAGCGGCACGTTCGAGGAGCCGCCGACGCAGGCGCATTTCAGCTCGCGCCGGTCGATATAGACCGCCTTGAACACCGAGACCGCGCCGACGCCGCCGATGAACAGGGCGACCGGGGCCGACAGCCAGGTCAGGGCCCCGGCCAGCATCAAGACGCCCGCGCCAAGCTCGGCGAAGGGGTAGATGTAGCCGTACGGGACCCAGCGGCGGGCCAGCAGGTCGTAGTTCAGGAACATGGTCGAGAAGCGCTCGACATCCTGCAGCTTGAGCATGGCCAGCAGACACATGGCCGTGGCGATGAAGGTGGGCAGGACGGAGATGTCGACCGGCGTGCCGAAGCGCAGCCAGGCCACCGCCAGGGCGATCAGGGCGGCGACGGCGAAGACGACGAGCACCGGCGTGTAGCTGGTCGCGCCCGGCTCCGGGACCTTCTGGCCGAAATAGCGCCGCAGGTCGTCGTAGCCGCCGATGCGGACGCCGTCGATGAAGGTCTGGGGCGTGGTCGGGACGCCGTGCTCGGCCTTGAAGGCGTCGGTCTCGGCGCGGGTCTTCAGGTGGTGGTCCTCGATCTCGTAGCCGTTGCGGCGCAGCAGCCAGCGGGCCTTCTGGCCCGATGGGCAGAGGTGGTCGGGCATGACCATGCGGTAGAGGACGGCGGTCTTTGTGGGTGCGGACATGGGCGCTTCTCCTGCTTGTCGATAACGGTCCGCGCCCCATGTAGGGTCCGGACCATGGTACGGAGTCAAGCGATGGCGGAGATGACCATCGCGCGGCTGGCGGAGGCCGGCGGCGTGGGCGTGGAGACGGTGCGCTACTACCAACGGCGCGGGCTGCTGGAGACGCCGCCGCGGCCGCAGGGGCCGGGTGCGGGCGGCGGGGTGCGGCGCTACGGGGCGCAGGACGCGCGGCGGTTGAGGTTCATCCGCTCGGCGCAGGCGGCGGGCTTCACCCTGGAGCAGATCGGCGAACTGCTGGCGCTGGACGCGGGCGAGGACCGGGCGCGCGCCCTGGCGCTGGCGCGGGACAGGCTGGTCGAGCTGGACGCGCGGATCGCGGAGCTGGAGACGGCGCGGGGCGCGCTGCGTCGGCTGGCGGGGGCGTGCGCGGGCGGCGGCAAGGGGCCCTGCCCGATCCTGGAGGCGTTCGAGCCGGGCTGAGGGCCTAGACCATTTTTGCTTCAGGTCGAATCGACCTGAATCCAAAAAATGGTCCAGTTTCAATGCGGAGCGAAATCTGAGCCGGATTCGACTGCGTCCAACTCAACCGATTTCGCTCTAGGCGATGGCGTCGAGCGGCACGCCCATCCGTTCGGCGGTCAGTTCGCGGGCCCTGCGCCGCGCCGGGCGGGCGAAGGCGCGGGCGTAGAAGGCGCGGACGCTGGGGTAGTCCTCCATCAGGTCGGTCTCGCGGATCTCGCGCAGGACGTCCGCCAAGGTGATGTCGGCGATGGTGAAGTCGTCGCCCGTGATCCAGTCATGACCCTCCAGCTGGCGCTCGAGACCGGCGAGCCAGCGCCGCGCCAGATCGACGAGGAACGCCCGCGTCGCGGGGTCCTTGCCCATGAAGCCGGCGTCGACCATGGCGATCATCGACACGGTGGGCTGGACGGTGGCGGTGGCGGCGAAACACCACTGGATGACCTTCAGCCGGCCGGCCTCGTCGGCGGGCATGAGGCGGCCGGACTTTTCGGCCAGATGGATCAGGATGGCGCAGGACTCGGCGATGACCAGACCGTCGTCCTCCAGCACCGGGATCTGGTTGAACGGGCTGATCGCCGCGAACGCCGGGCTTTCGGCGCCGCCGCCCAGATAGTCGAGCGGCTTGACCTCATACGGCAGGCCCATCTCCTCGAGCGCCCACTGGATGCGGATGTCCTTGGTCTCGCCGATCCCGCCGGGGAACATGTTGGCGAAGGCATGGAGGGTGATCATGGCCCGTTTCTCCCCTGCGCTGCGGCCCGTCGACAAGACCGCATGCGGGGCGGGTTGTCACCCCGGACGCCAAGTCACCAGCCGCTGCCGGGGCCGAAGGTGACCTCGACGCGGCGGTTGGCGGCGTCAGGTCCGTCGTCGACGGCGGGGCGCGTCTGTCCAAAGGCCTGGGTGGTGATCGCGCCCGCCGGCACGCCGTTGGCGACCAGATAGTCTCGCACGGTGTTGGCGCGGCGTTGCGACAGGCCGACGGTGTACTCGGGCGAGCCCTCGTCGCGTCCGGCGTGTCCGGCGAGGACGACCTGCGATAATCCGCCCCTGCGGTACTCATCGGTCGTCTGGTCGAGCCGGGCCCGGCCCGGGGCGTCGAGCGCGTCCGAATCCAGTTCGAAATGGACGATCGCCGGCGCCGCTTGCGGCGCGGCCGCCACGGGGCCGGCGAGGACGGCCGCCGCGGCCAGGGCGAGGATGATGCGCATGTCGGTCCCCCTTTTGAGATGCAGGACGAACCTGCAACGGGGGACGGCCGGGCGCAACCGCCGCGGACTGACCATCCCTGATGAAGCCGGGCGCGGCCTATCCGATCGCGGCGCGGTCGGCGCCCAGCCGTTCGGCGTAGAGGTCGAGGGTGCGTTTCCATGCCGGCCGGGCCATGGCGCGGTCGTAGAAGGCCTTCACGTTCGGATGGGCGTCCATCAGGGCGGTATGGCGAATCTGGCGCAGCACCGAAGCGAGCAGGAGGTCGGCGATGGTGAAGTCGTCGGCGGCGATCCACTCGCGGCCCTCGAGCCGGCGGTTCAAGCCGTCGAGCACGCGGCGGGTCCAGCCGGTCAGGAAGGTGCGCACGTCGCCGGGTTCGCCCATGGCCCCCAGGTCCATCAGCTTGAGCGGCTGGATCGGGCCCTCGACCGTGGACAGGGCGGCGAGGGTCCACTGGATGACGTGGGCGCGGGCCTCGGGGTCGGCGGGGATCAGGCGGCCGGATTTTTCCGCCAGATGGATGAGGATGGCGCCGGTCTCGGACAGGATCAGGCCGTCGTCGTCGAGCACGGGGACCTGGTTGAAGGGGCTGATGGCCGAGAATTCGGGGCCGAGGTTCTCGCCGGCGGTGTGATCGACGCCCTGCACCCGATACGGCGGCCCCATCTCCTCCAGCGCCCACTGGACGCGCAGGTCGCGAGTCTCGCCATGGACGGCGGGATGGACGTTTCCGAAGGCGTGGAGGGTGATCATGGGGGACATCTCCCGGACGGTCCGGTGTTTCTACACCCTTCTCCCGATGGGAGAAGGTGGCGGGGCGGAGCCCCGTCGGATGAGGGTCGACTGCTTCAGTCGGCGTGAGCCGCCGCATCGGCTGGTGGTGCGGCTTGCGCGAAATCCGGTGATCGACCCTCACCCTTTCGCGCAAGGACGACGGCTGCGCCATCGTGCGCTCAAGCCCTCTCCCAAACGGAGAGGGATCAGAGAAACGGCCCCACCTTCTTCTCCAGCAGCGCGACCAGCTCCGGCTGCATGAAGGCGTAGTCGTCGGGGATGTCGAGGCAGATGACGAGCTTGCCCTTCAGGTGCGGCCCGAAGCGGCGCTGGAGTTTGGCGCGGTGGGCGCGCTCCATGACGAAGATCAGGTCGGCCTGGTCGACGTGGTCGGGCGTGACCGGCTCCTCCGCGTCGGGCGCCAGGCCGGCGGAGGCGGTCTCGACGCCGGGGCGGGAGGCGAAGATGCGCTCGGCCGTGGGGGAGCGGAGGCGGTTGCGGGCGCAGAGGAAGAGGAGGTTGGTCAGTCGCGGCCGCCCTATTCGACCGCCCCTCTCAATCTCAACACAAGAGTGTCGTCCGGGGACAGGACCGGGATAAGCGCCTGCATATTCAGAGTTTTGCGGCGCCGCCGCCCGTCTTCAGTCGACAGTTCCACGTCAATCTCCAGAGGAAACCCGCCACCAGGAGGGTAAAGTCGCCCATCCGACCTCCGGAAGGCGATGAAGAGCTGGCCCACTTCCAAGAAGTAAGGCCGGGCGCATTCCCCGCCGCCTAATCCTGCGTCCTCACTTGCACCGATGAAGGCGTATCCGCGATCAGCGGGGCGGTCAAAAGCCCATTCCGGAAGGCTGTTGGGGTGCCGTCGTGCTTCAAGCGAGGCTGGGTACGCTTCGCCTCCGAATAGCGAGAAATCATAGCCGAGGACGCGAAGAGGATCTTCGAGAAGCCATGGCTCCTCCTCCAACTCTCCCTTGAGCGTGTCGACGCTTTCCAGAGTGAAGACGAAATGGTCGATATACTCCGGCCGGTCGGCCGGCACCTCAGTGTCGCCAAACTGAAGATACCAATCACCGAGGGTGTAGTAGCGGGTCACAATGCGCCTCTGTGTAACGCGCACAATTTGGATCAGGTCCGCCTTCGCGGCCGCCTGCGCGATGAGATCGCCGCCGACATACCGACCATTGTCGACGTAATGCTGGAGGGAGCACGCGCGAGCAGCCTCGGGAGCAGCGGCCGTCATCAGGGCGATCGCAGCGACCACGGGGCCGCCAATCCGTAGAACCTTCATTGCGCCAATCCCCGATCTGCCCCTAAAGCGGAATATTATCGTGCTTCTTCCACGGGTTCTCCTGCACCTTGTTCTTCAACGTCCGTAGCGCCCGAATCAGCCGCCGCCGCGTCCCGTGCGGCATGATCACATCGTCGATATAGCCCAGACCCGCCGCCACGAACGGGTTGGCGAACCGCGCCTTGTATTCCGCCTCCCGCGCCGCCAGCGCCTCGGGGTCGCCGGCCTCCTTGCGGAAGATGATCTCGACCGCGCCCTTGGCGCCCATGACGGCGATCTCGGCCGAGGGCCAGGCGTAGTTGACGTCGCCGCGCAGGTGTTTGGAGCTCATCACGTCATAGGCGCCGCCATAGGCCTTGCGGGTGATGACGGTCAGCTTGGGCAC
>DASRXE010000134.1:0-4450 GCA_035654315.1 Brevundimonas sp. | reverse complement strand
TAGACGTCATAGCCGGCCGGCAGCGGCTGGCCGACGCTGATCGGCTGGCCGGTCAGCAGGGCCACGACCTGGGTGATCGCCTGCGTCCTCGGATCGACGCCGTACAGCGCTCCGTTGGCGTAGCGATAGTCGTACGGGTCGTTCAGCCGGAAATAGTCGCTGTAGTAGTCCGGAACCGGCTGATAGGCGTACTGCGCCGGCCACACGGCGCCTGGCGCCAGCGCCCCGCCCAGGGCGGGCAGCCAGCCCAGCACCGAGCCGCTCCGGTCCAGCCGGTACAGATAGCCGTCGTCGTAGCGATAGGTCACATCGTCCCGCGAGCCCCACAGGTAGTCATAGCGGGCGCGTTCGATCTTGCGTTCCTGGCCCGGCGGCAGGCAGCCGTTGTTGCGCTTGGCCAGCCCGGGCGGGCAGCCGGCGATCAGCCCGCGGTCGGGTTCGACCCGGAACACGGCGATGGGGGCGCCGGCTTCGATGGCGCGCCGCACGTCTCGCTCCACAGGCCGGTCGCCCCGGTCATCGTCCCGCCCCCGACCTCGGTCCGGATCCGGGCCGCGGTCCGCCTGACGGACCGGCTCAGGGGGGACGTGACGGTCCGCCCGCTCCGGGCCCCGGCCGCGCGCCTCGCCGCCGCCCCGGCCGCGATCGCCGCCGCGGTCGGCCCTGTCCGGACCCCCGCCCTTGTCCTGCCGGGCGTGGTCGCCGCCGTGTCCCTTGCCCTGGCCCTGGTTCTGCGCGAGCACCGCGCCCGGCAGGGTGAACGCCAGGGCGAGCGCCGCGGCCGCGGGGATGATCCTGTGCATGGGAAACCTCTCGTCGAGCGGCCCCTGAAACGTCTGGCGGCGGACACTGTTCCGGCGGGGCCGGTGCGCAGGCCCCCGGTCAGGGTTCGGCGAAACGCGCCGGGGTCGCGCCGCCCCACCGGCTGTGGATCGACCCCCCGGTGATCAGGGCCAGCATCATCCAGCCTATCGCGTTGAGGACCAGGGCGTTGACGTCGGCGAGGATCGAACGCTCCACCCAGACCGATAGATGGATGAGGACGGCGACCATCTGCAGGCTGGCCAGCAACACCAGCGGCAGGCCCCTGTGCCGCACCAGGATGGCCGCGAACAGGACGGCGACCACGATCGATTTGCCGTGACTGAACAGGACGCGATCGTAGCGGTCGAATATCCAGGCGAAGGCGAGCCAGCTGAAGGTTTCGAGGATCATCACCAGACCGGCCAGCTTGTAGGGACGCGTGCCGACGGCGAGGGCGCAAAGGATGGCCAGAACGACCGCGCCCGACCCGATGATCTCGTGAAGCTCGTCGAACGGCGCCAGGGCGGCCATGGTGTTATCTCCCCCGGCCTCACCATGACCATCCGGCGCGCAAGGTAAAGCGTCTATCAGACCGGGAGCGTGAGCACCGGGCTCGGGGCCATGACGCGCGGGGTCACGGGTCCGTCGTCTCCCTTGGTGTTGGTCGGGATTTCGAGCATGGCCAGCCCCAGCTTGCGCTGGATGACGGACAGCGACCGATGCGCGTGGATCAGGGAGCCGCGCGCTTCGGTCATGTCGCCCAGGGCCGAACATACGGCGACGACGACGGGATGGGCCCAGGCGGCGTTGAGGCCGGCCTGACACTGAAGGTGCGGCAGCTCGGCCACCAGCAGCGAGGCCCGGGACATGGCCTCGTCCATGGCTCGCTCGGCTTCATTGATGAGGGTGGCGGCCCGGAGGGCGGCCTGGTCTCTGGTCATGGGGGTCTCCTTGAAAGGATGTCGTCCGACATCCGGGGAGACGCAGGTCAGGGGGTTCTGAGGCTTTCGATGGTCTTCTGCAGGGCCACCGCGCCCGACAGCGCGGCCGGCAACGCCACCGCGATGCCGAGCGCCACGATGACGGCCCAGAGAAGTCGCGCGACACCCCCCGACCGCGTCGTCAGTTGAGGGGGGATGCCTTGAGAGGCTGGTCCGCCAGACAGTTGCCCGAGCGCAGGATCTCGAACAGGACCATCCGCCCCGTGAGGAACGGGGCCTGCTCGCGAAGCGCGGACACCAGATAGGGGACCATGGCCCGGTTCGCGTTCTCGGCCACCATCTCCAGGCTCTCGAAGAGCTCCCGATAGGTCATCGCCGGCAGGGATTCGTCCAGGGTGGACGGGGTCGTTGGTTTCGCCGTCATGGAAGGCTCCTTTCGTGAGCGCTTCATCAGGCGAGGTCGCGGGCGACGCCGCTATTGGGCGTGATCCCTCTAGGGGTTTTTCCCTAATCGGCTTCAGGGCGTCGGCGGCGAGCAGAAGCCGGACCGCCTCATCCCTGTCGCCGGCGCCCAGCTTGCGGCAGGCGCTGGCGATCTGCGTATCGATCGTCTTGGGCGAGGTGCCGAGCAGGCGCGAAATGGCCTTGCTGCGATAGTGGGCGGCCACATAGGCCATGACCTCGCGTTCCCGCTCGGTCAGGGGGCGTCCAGCGGCCACGGCTCGGTCCCGTTCGGCGTGCATTAACCATCGGTAGCGCTACACGGTTCGACCGTCCATGGGGCTGCTTGTGGCGCGCTGCGGCTGCACGGGGGGAGGGGGTTCGCTCCGGCGATCCGTAGCCGGAAGCCCTGGCGGACAGGGTGGGATTCGAACCCACGGTAGGCTCACACCTACGGCGGTTTTCAAGACCGCTGCCTTAAACCACTCGGCCACCTGTCCGTGTCCCGCGAGCGGACCCGCCGCATAGCGCCAAACACCTCGTTAACCAAAGCGGAAATGTCTTCGGCGATCCTCGCCCCATCAAGGGACGAGGTCATGACGGCGAAATTTCTTAAGGGCGGGCTTATTGTGGGGCTGCTGTCGCTGCTGGCGGCCTGCGCCAGCGGCGCGGGTTCCGGCGCGGGCCGCGTCCCGGCCGGCGCCGTGCCCGTCGTCACCGACCCGGCGCCGATCGTCTCCGGCACCATGCGGCCGTATCAGATACGCGGCCGCTGGTATCGCCCGGAAGAACAGCCCCGCTACGACGAGACCGGCCTGGCCTCATGGTACGGCGACCAGTTCCACGGCCGGCCCACCGCCACCGGCGAGCGCTTCGACATGAACGCCCTGACAGCGGCCCACAAGACCCTGCCTCTGCCGGGGCTGGTCGAGGTCACCAACCTGGCCAACGGCCGTCGGATCGTGGTGCGGGTCAATGACCGCGGACCGTTCGTCGACGGCCGCATCATCGACCTGTCGCGCGGCGCCGCCGACGCGCTGGACCTGCGCCGCGCGGGCGTCGGCGAGGTGCGGGTGCGCTATCTCGGGCGCGCGCCGCGCCTGGGCGGCGGAACGGTGCTGCAGTCCGCTGAGGCGCGCGAGCTCTCGCCGCCGCCCGGAGCTCCGCCGCCGCCGGCTCGCGCTCCGGCGCCCTACGTCGCACCGGCGCCCGCCGCAGCGCCCGCGCCCGTCCCCGGCGGCATCTGGGTCCAGGCGGGCTCATGGTCGGATGCCCGCGAGGCCCGCCGCGCGGCGGATCATCTCGGCGCCAGCGCCACCGTCGACGTCGCCGGGGTCGGTCTCTACCGCGTGCTGGTCGGGCCGTGGCCGGACGCCACCGCCGCCGAGCGCTCGCGCCGAGCCGTCATGTCGCGTGGTTATCCAGAAGCGACGACGATTTCGGGAAGCTAGACCCTTCCGCATCCCGGTCGGCGCCGCCATGGTGCGACCGTGACCCAGGGCAGATTCATCACATTCGAAGGCGGCGAGGGAACCGGCAAGTCGACCCAGGTCGCGCGGCTGGTGGAACGGCTGCGCGCCCGCGATCTCGAGGTGGTTCAGACCCGCGAACCAGGCGGCTCGCAGGGCGCCGAGGAGATCCGCAACCTCGCCCTCAACGGCGACGCCGGGCGCTGGTCGCCGATGACCGAGACCCTGCTGATGTTCGCGGCCCGCTCGGACCACCTGGAGCGCACCATCCGTCCCGCGCTGGAGGCCGGCCGCTGGGTGGTCTGCGACCGCTTCGCCGATTCCAGCCGCGCCTACCAAGGCGTCGGCGGCGGGACCCCGGCCGAGTTCATCGAGACCCTCGACGCCGCCATCGTCGCCAACACCCAGCCGGACCTGACCCTGATCTTCGACCTGCCGGTCGAGGTCGGACTGGAGCGCGCCTTCGGCCGCGGTCTGTTCGAGACCCGGTTCGAATCCAAGGGCCTCGAATTCCACGAGCGGCTGCGTCGGGGCTTCCTCGACATCGCCGCCGCCCACCCGGATCGCTGCGTCGTCATCGACGCCGACGGCGATCAGGACGCTGTCGAGGCCCGGGTCTGGGCCGCCGTCGAGGGCCGGCTGTTGTGAGCGAAGGGCCGCGCGATCGCTTCGACCTGATCCCGGACGCCGCCGCCGAGGCCGCCTTCCTCGACGCCTTCGACAGAGGCCGGCTGCACCACGCCTGGCTGCTGTGCGGGGTCGAGGGCTCAGGCAAGGCCACCTTCGCCTTCCGCG
>DASRXE010000133.1:0-3014 GCA_035654315.1 Brevundimonas sp. | reverse complement strand
AGGGCCGCGGCGAACCCGTCGAAGGTCGGCTGGTGCTCGGCCATCATGGCGCGGATGCGGGTCGCCTTGTCCTCGTCAGACAGGGTGGCGTCGGCGCGGACGACCGCCGCGCGCGTCTCCAGATCCGCCATCAGCGTTTTTACCGGCTCTTCGAACGCCTCGATCCGGGCCAGGGCGGCTGCGAATTCCTCCGACGGCATTTCGGCGGCGGGCGCTTCGGCGTTGGGGGCGGCGGCTGGGGGAGCCGCGGGCGCTTCCTGGGCGAGGGCGGGGGCCGCGAAGGCGAGAACGGCCGACGCGGCGAGGACGGTGCGAAGAGACATGACGGTTTCCTGGTGGATCGAAGGAGCCGATGCTCCGGCCCCAGAGTGGCGCCTATCCGCGGCGCGCGCGAGACCCCGTTTGCGGCTGCGCTCTGCCGGGCTAGGCTCCGGCAGGAGGTCCCGTGAGCCGGATGATCCATTCCTTCGCCCGTCTTGCGGGGCTCGCGCTCGTCGGACTGGCCGCGTCGGCCGCGCCCGCGCCCGGGCAGGGCGCGTCGCGCGCCTACGCCACGGCTGGCGATTGCGGCGGGCGGCCCTCTACCCTCGTCCGCATGGCCGAGGGCTATTGCCTGGGACTGGTCTGGCGACGCGCCGGCGGCGAGGGCCCGCGCATGCCCCGCGGCCTGCTCCAACTGGACGACGGCGACTGGCTGGTCACCGACCTCGGCTCGTGGGACCCCGGCCGCGGCGCCCTGTGGCGGATGACCGCCGCAGAGGACGGCGCCGTGCGCTGGACCCGGCTGATCCGCGGGCTGTCGATGCCGCACAGCGTCGCCATCGGCCCGGACGGACGCATCTATGTCGCCGAGATGAGTCGCATCTTCGCCGTCGACCCGGACCGGCCCGAAGCCGCCGCCGTCGTCGAGGGGCTTCCGGGCAACCGGCTGCACGACAACCGCCACCCGCTGTCCAGCTTCGTCTTCGATCGGGACGGCGCCGTGCTGGTCAATGTCGGAGCGCCGTCGGACCGCTGCCTCGCGGCCAACGGCGCGCCGCGCCGCACGGTCGAGGGGCGCTGCGCCGAATCCGCGGAACAGGCCATGGTCCGCCGCTACGCCTATCTGGGCGGCGGCCGCTGGAGCCCGGACTGGACCGCCTTCGCCACCGGCCTGCGCAACTCGGTGGCCATGGTCCGGCACCCGTCCGGCGCCGTCTTCCAGGCGGAGAATTCGGTCGATCTGAACACGCCGAACCGGCCGTTCGACGAGGTCAACCGGCTGATCGCCGGCGCCGACTACGGCTGGCCGTACTGCACGGACATGATCACCGCCCTGCCCGGCTGGCCGGCGCGACAGTCGCGCTGCGGAGAGCGAACCGCGCCGGTCTCCCTGCTGCCGCCGCACGCGGCGCCACTGGCCATGCTCTACTACGACGGCGACATGTTCCCGCAGCTGCGTGGCCGGATGCTGATGAGCTGGCACGGCTACCGGCGCGCCGCCGGGCGGGTCGTCGCCGTCGAGACCGACGCGGACGGCGCGCCGCTGACCGACACGCGCGCCCGATACGCCATCTACCCGCGCGGCAGCCTGCCCTATCCGGCCGACGCGCCGGCGCCGCGCGCCATCGTGCTGACCCCCGGCTGGGACGCCAGGGCGGGCTCACACCCGCGCGGCTCGCCAGCGGGGATGGCGGTGGCGCGGGACGGCTCGATCTGGATCGCCGACGACCGGGCCGGCGCCATTCTCAGGATCGCGCGGGCGGATTAATCCCGATCGCGCTGGTCGCGTTTGCCCAGCACGCGCAGGCGCAGGGCGTTGAGCTTGATGAAGCCGGCGGCGTCCTTCTGGTCGTAGGCGACGGCGCCGTCCTCGAAGGTGACCAGTTCCTGGTCGTAGAGGCTGTGCGGGCTCTCGCGGCCGATCACCGTCGCATTGCCCTTGTAGAGCTTGAGCCGGACCGTGCCCGAGACCTTCGCCTGCGAATGGTCGATGGCGGCCTGCAACATCTCGCGCTCGGGCGAGAACCAGAAGCCGTTGTAGATCAGGTGGGCGTATCTGGTCGCCAGATCATCTTTCAGATGCATGGCCCCGCGGTCGAGGGTGACCGATTCCATGCCCCGGTGCGCCGCCAGCAGGATGGTCCCGCCGGGAGTCTCATAGACGCCGCGCGACTTCATGCCGACGAAGCGGTTCTCGACCAGGTCGAGCCGGCCGATCCCGTTGTCGTGTCCATATTGATTCAGGGCGGTCAGCAGGGTCGCCGGGCTCATCGCCTCGCCATTGATCGAGACGGCGTCGCCCTTCTCGAAGCCGATGGTGATGACGGTGGGCGTGTCCGGCGCCTCCTCTGGAGAGATGGTGCGCTGGTGGACGAATTCGGGGGCCTCGACCGCCGGGTCCTCAAGCACCTTGCCCTCCGACGACGAGTGCAGAAGGTTGGCGTCGACGCTGAACGGGGCCTCGCCGCGCTTGTCCTTTGCGATCGGGATCTGGTGCTTCTCGGCGAAGTCCAGCAGGTGTTCGCGCGATTTGAAGGCCCATTCGCGCCACGGCGCCACGACCCGGATATCGGGCTCCAGCGCATAGTAGCCCAGCTCGAAACGGACCTGGTCGTTGCCCTTCCCGGTGGCCCCGTGACAGACGGCGTCGGCGCCGACCTGACGGGCGATCTCGATCTGGCGCTTGGCGATCAGCGGACGGGCGATCGAGGTGCCGAGCAGATATTGTCCCTCGTACAGCGCGTTGGCGCGGAACATCGGGAAGACGTAGTCCCGCACGAACTCCTCGCGCAGGTCGTCGATGAAGATGTTCTCGGGCTTGATACCCAGCTTCAGCGCCTTCTCCTTCGCCGGCGCCAGCTCCTCGCCCTGGCCGAGGTCGGCGGTGAAGGTCACGACCTCCGCGCCGTATTCGGTCTGCAGCCACTTGAGTATGATCGAGGTGTCCAGCCCGCCGGAGTAGGCGAGCACGACTTTCCTGGGCGCGGGCAGGGTCATGGCGGGTGTCCTTCGGCGAACGCTGGGGAGGCGTC
>DASRXE010000132.1:0-8861 GCA_035654315.1 Brevundimonas sp. | reverse complement strand
GATGGACGCGCCCGGCGCCGGGGCCAATCTGTTCGAGACCCACTCCGGCAAGACCGTCCTCGTCATGAACGCCCTCGGTCGCATCCACATGGACGCCGTCGACGATCCGTTCGGCGCGGTCGAAAAGGAACTGGCCGCCTGCCCGCTCGGCGCGGTGGCCGACGCCATCATCGTCGACATGCACTGCGAGGCCACGTCCGAGAAGATGGCCATGGGCCATTTCTGCGACGGGCGCGCGAGCCTCGTGGTCGGCACCCACACCCATGTCCCGACAGCCGATTGTCAGATCCTCACCGGCGGCACCGCCTACCAGACTGACGCGGGCGCCTGCGCCGACTACGACAGCGTCATCGGCAACGAGAAGGAAGAGCCCCTGCGGCGCTTCACCACCCGCCTGTCTGGCGGCCGCTACAGCCCGGCCCACGGCCCCGCCACCGTCTGCGGCGTCTATGTCGAGACGGATGACAAGACCGGCCTAGCCACGCGGGTCGAGCCGATCCGAGTCGGGGGACGGCTGAGCCAGAGCGTTCCGCTACCGGCTTGACGGCAAAGTTTACATATGTAGACTGACCAGACTACAGGTGTAGTCATGGAGGTGAAGGTGCGTGTACTCCACTACCTCGGGGGGGCTCTGGCGCTCGCGTCGATCTCTGGAACGGCGAACGCCGCCTCCCGGCTGACGATGTCGGACGTGTTCGCCGACGCCGACGAGACCATGAAGGCGCTGATGATCGTGTTGATTGCGGCGGCGCTGATCGCAATGGTCCTGACTGGAATGAAGGTGGCCGGCGGCAAGCGTCTGGCGGGTGGGTCCGCCTTCGTCTCGGCTCTCCGACTCGGCGGACCGCTTCTGGGCCTGCTCGGCGCCATCTTCGTCCTGCTCAACGGGTTCCTCGGCATCGCCAATGCGGGCGGGCCGGTTCCGATGCCGGTGCTCGCGCCGGGCTTCGCAGAAGCCGCCCTCCTGTTTCTGCTCGGGCTGGTCGCCGGCGTGGTGGGGGTTATCTGCCACTGGATCATCGAGGCGCGCATTGATCGCGCGATCCTGAAATCCTGAAGGCCCCTCCCGTCGCCATCACCGAGGCCGAGAGTGTCGTGCTCTCGGCGCTCTGGCGCCACGGGCCGTTGTCCTTCGCGTCCCTCATCGAGGCGGTGAGGGCCGATCAGGCCTGGGCCGATGCGACGATCAAGACCCTGCTGCATCGCCTGATCCAGAAGGGGGCGGTGAGGTCGGTCAAGGAGGACGGCCGACAGAGATACCACGCCATGCTCGATCGCGAGACCTATGTCGCGAGCGAAGTGGAGGCCTTGGTCGACCGGCTGTTCGAGGGGGAGCCCAAGGCCTTGGCAGCCTTCCTGAATCGCTGACCGCGTTGACGACGGCCGACCTGTCGAAGAGTTAATATCGCACCCTGCATCCGGGAACCCTCGCCGCGGCCTCTCTCCGCAAACCAGGCGGAGCCGTTCAATGCTGAAGATCCTCGCCGCCGTCGCGGCTCTTGTCCTTCCCACGGCGGCTTTTGCCCAGGCGCCGGCGCCCGAGCCGGTTCAGGTTATGGTGCTGGGTGTGCCGCATCTCGATAATCCCGGCCAGGACGTCCACAACGCCGTGATCGACCCGGTCACAACCCCTGAGAAGCAGGCTCAGCTGGCGCGCATCGCGCAGGACCTCGCCCGCTTCCGCCCGACCGCCATCGCCCTGGAACGGGTAGCGCCAGACTCCTCCACCATGGTGGATCCCCATTTCGCGGACTTCAGTTCCGACTGGCTTCTGTCGCGACCCGACGAGCGGGTTCAGATCGGCTACCGGCTCGCCGCGCTGGCCGGCGTCGACCGCGTCTACGCCGTCGATGAGCAGGATCGCGACGGACAGCCCGGCTACTTCCCCTACAGGGCCGTCGTCGCCTGGGCGGAGTCCAACGGGCGGACGGCTGATCTGCAGGCCTGGGGCGGTGTCGTCCAAGACTACCTCGCCGACGTCGAACGTCGCCAGCGCACCGAAACACTCGGTCGACTCCTGGCTGACGCGAACGCGCCCGGCATGCCGATGAGCACGGCGAATGCGGCGATGTACTACCAGTTCCTGCGGTTCGGCTCAGGCGACGAGTATCCGGGCGCCGATCTGAACGGGCGCTGGTACACTCGCAACGCCGTGATCTTCGCCCGGCTGATGCAGGTGGCCCGGCCCGGCGATCGGATCGTGCTCATGTTCGGCTCGGGCCACGCCTACTGGCTGCGCCACTTCGCCTCGACGACGCTCGGCTACGTGCTGGTCGAACCGACCGACTACCTGACCGAGCGCTGACGCGGCGTCCGTGCGCCGACGGTCCTACTCAGCCGGACGCCACGCCTGCAGGTCGGCGATCTCGCGCGTGCGGGTATCGATCTCCGCCTGCGCCAGCCGGCGGATTTCCGGATCGTCCGACCGGGCCAGGGCGTCGACCGCCATTTTCACAGCAGCGCGGTGGTGCTCGATCATGCCGGCGATATAGGCCGCGTCGCCTGTGGCGTTCGGCCCGGCGACGGGCGCGGATGGCGCGCTGGTCAATCCCTCCTTGACCGCAGCGGCCTGGCGAGCCGCCGACGCGTCCCTCAGCGCCATCTGCACCGGATCGCCGCCTTCCGAACAGGCGGCGATCGTCAGAAGCACAATGGCGACCGCGAGCCGCCTCACCCCGGAACGCCTTCGATCCAGTTCGGCAGCCAGCTCTCGTGCATCTCGCGCAGGTGCTCGAGCGGCAGGCGGAACAGGTCGCCCTCCGGCCCGCCCGAGGCGAAGTCGCGTCCCTTGGCGCGGCCCACGACGCTGGCGTGGATCCCCGCCACCTGCGCCGCCGCGATCACGTCCGTCGCCTCCGGCACGGCCACCAGATAGCGGGCCTGATCCTCGCCGAAGAGCAGGATGTGGGCGTGGGTCGCCGAGGTCGCGTCGAGCTCAACCCCGACGTCCGAGGCCAGCGCCAGATCCGCCGCCGCGCCGATCAGACCGCCGTCGGACAGGTCGTGCACCACGGTCAGGGCGCCCGCCTCGATCTGGCCCCGCACGAAGTCGCCGGTCTTTTTCTCCAGCATCAGGTCGACCGGCGGCGGCGCGCCGTCCTCGCGGCCCAGCACCTCGCGCAGATAGATCGACGAGCCCAGTTCGCCGACCGTCTCGCCGATCAGCACCAGCACGTCGCCCTCGCTCATCCCGCCGAAGCCGGTGACCACGTCGTAGTTGGGCAGCAGGCCGACCGCCCCCACCGTCGGGGTCGGCGGAATGGCCGCGCCATTGGTCTCGTTGTAGAGGCTGACGTTGCCGCTCACGACCGGGAAGTCCAGCACCCGGCAGGCTTCGGCCATGCCGTCGATGGCGCGGACGATCTGGCCCATGATCTCGGGCCGCTGCGGGTTGCCGAAATTTAGATTGTCGGTGATGGCGATGGGCCGACTGCCCACCGCCGTCAGGTTGCGCCATGCCTCCGCCACCGCCTGCTTGCCGCCCTCATACGGGTCCGCCTGCACATAGCGCGGCGTCACGTCGGAGGTCATGGCCAGACCCTTGTCGGTGCCGTGCACCCGCACCACGCCCGCATCGGCGCCGGTCGAGGAGTCCTGCAGGGTGTCGGCCATGACGTGACGGTCGTACTGCTCCCAAATCCAGCGCTTGGAGGCCATGTCCGGACAGCACAGCACCTTGATCACCGCGTCGACCCAGCCCTCCGGGGCCGGAACCTCCTTCGGGTCCAGCCGCGGCTGCAGCGCGGGCTGCACCCACGGCCGGTCGTACAGAGGCGCGTCGTCGAACAGCGGCGCGAGCGGCACGTCGCAGACCGTCTCCCCGTGGTGCTTCAGCACCAGCCGGCCCGTGTCGGTGGTCACGCCGATGACGGCCGCGTCCAGCCCCCATTTCTCGAAGATGCGGTAGCCGTCTTCCTCCCGGCCCGGTTTCAGCACCGCCAGCATCCGCTCCTGGCTTTCCGACAGCATCATCTCATAGGCCGTCATGCCCTCTTCGCGCTGGGGCACGGCGTCCATGTTCAGTTCGATGCCGACGCCGCCCTTGCCGGCCATCTCGACCGATGACGAGGTCAGGCCCGCCGCGCCCATGTCCTGGATCGCCGCCACGGCGCCCGAGGCCATCAGCTCCAGCGTGGCCTCGATCAGCAGTTTCTCGGCGAAGGGATCGCCGACCTGCACGGTCGGACGTTTCTCGTCCGAATCCTCGTCGAACTCGGCCGAGGCCATCGTGGCGCCGTGAATGCCGTCGCGGCCGGTCTTGGAGCCGAAATAGACCACCGACAGGCCCGGCGCCGGGGCGGCCGAGTAGAACAGGCTGTCCGCCTTGGCCACGCCCACGCACATGGCGTTGACCAGGATGTTGCCGTTGTAGCCGGCGTGGAAATTGGTCTCGCCGCCCACCGTCGGCACGCCCACGCAGTTGCCGTAGCCGCCGATGCCCGAGACCACGCCCTTGACCAGCCGCTTCGTCTTCTCGTGCGACGGGTCGCCGAAGCGCAGGGCGTTCAGCAGGGCCACCGGCCGCGCGCCCATGGTGAAGACGTCGCGCATGATGCCGCCCACGCCCGTCGCCGCGCCCTGGTACGGCTCGATGTAGGACGGGTGGTTGTGGCTCTCCATCTTGAAGATGCAGGCGTCGCCGTCGTCGATGTCGATGACCCCGGCGTTCTCGCCCGGCCCGCAGATCACCCGCGGCCCCTTGGTCGGGAATTTGCCCAGATGGATCTTCGACGACTTGTACGAGCAGTGCTCGGACCACATCACCGAGAACACGCCCAGTTCGACGTTGTTGGGTTCGCGCCCCAGCCGGTCGAGAACGACCTGATACTCGTTGGGGGCCAGGCCGTATTCGGCGGCCAGTTCGGCCATGGTCTTTTCGGGAGCGCTCATGGCCGCGCCTTCTAGCCGCAGAAGGGGCGCCTGTCAGCCGTCCGCGGCGGAACATCGTCGCCGGCCCGCCATTGAGTCGGGATGAAGCCAACGGAGGCCCTGATGACGGACCAGCCGATCGATCCCGCCGCCACGCCGGCGGACCCCAATGCGCCCGAGATCGCCGCCGACGACGCGGGGGCCAGCGCCGCCGCCGAACGCGCCGCCAAACTGGCCGCCAACGACGATGTCGAGCTGGACGGGGAGGGCGCCTGATGGCTCGCACCGGCAGCGAAACCACGCCCACGCCAGCCGACCACCAGCAGATGGACCGTTCCAACGACCCCGAGGTCACCCGGGCGATGGACGCCGCGGCCCCGGAACTGGCCATGGCCAGCCGTCGCCAGCGCCTGACCGGTTCGGCCGTCGGCGTCGGCAGCGTAGGCTTCGGCGAGACGGGCGCCTTCGACGTCGGCGATCCCGACCACGATCCGCGCGAGACGCCCGAGGCCGATTAGTCGTCGGTCGCCCGTTCGACGCCGGGCCGTAGCCGGAAGGTCAGGATCACCGCCCCGACGAGCACCGCCACGGCCGCCGCCAGCGCCACATAGGCCAGCGGGGCGTTGCGCTCCTGCTCGGCGACGAAGGCGCCGAGCAGCCCCCAGGCGATCGGCAGGGCATAGGCCAGCATCCGGATTTTCGCCGTCACCCCCAGTCCCACCAGCGCCACGATTGCGACGGCCAGCATCGCCCAGGCGGTCGGACTCAACGCCTCGGGCAGGGCGCCATTTCCCGTCAGCACGGTCAGCAGGTTCAGCGGCGCAGCCACCGTCAGCCATCCCGCCAGCAGTCCCAGCGGCCAGACCACCAGCCAGCGGTCCCGCTCCGTGCGGCCCAGCGCCCGGATCGGCCGGGCGTTCTGGATCAGCGGGACCAGCAGCGCCACCAGCGGGGCGAAGATGAGCACCACGGTCACCGTTTCCCAGTCGAAGGCGGCCGCCACCACCCACCAGCCGATAGACAGGAAGGCCGCGGCCGAAGGCCAGCCGAACCGGTGGATCAGCAGACTCTCGCCGGTCTGCGGCAGAACCTGCCGCACCGCATAGGCCAGGATGCCCACATAGATCAGCCCCCAGATCGAGAAGGCGTAGCCGGCCACCTTCAGCGTCGCATCGCTGTCGGCCGAGAAGTCCGCCGGCGTCTGGCCCCAGCCCATCAGCATCTGCGCCTGGGCGACGACCACGGCGAACACCGCGCAGGCCAGCACGATCAGGCGCCGGGTGGACTGGGCGGGCGAGGCGCGAACGATCGAGGACATGCGGGCTCCTGCAAGCGGGGCGGTGTACGCACATTACGCGCCGGAGCCGCGGTTGGTTCATCCGCGCCGGAACCGCGGCGCCGCCGTCGGGTTGTCTCGTCCAAGGAGAAACGCCATGGCCGACGAATCCGACCGCCCGAAAGAGTCCCCCAATTTCGAGACCGACACGGTTCAGGCAGACCGCGCCCGCGAACAGGGGCTCGGCCTCGGCGAACGCGAATTGAACGCCCAGCGCGATCCCGGCGGCGTACGCACGGCCGATGAGGATCCGACCTTCGAGGACGGCGCCTCCCTCAACGCCGATGACGACGACGCCCTGGATCAGTCGATCGGCGTGCAGGGCTCCGCCGACGGCGAGCTTCGCCGCGCCGACGACGTCTAGAGCGAAATCGGTTGAGTTGGACGCAGTCCAACTCGGCTTAGATTTCGCTCCAGCATTGATTCTGGACCATTTTTTGGATTCAGGTCGATTCGACCTGAAGCAAAAATGGTCTAGGGCCTCACCCGGGCGGGTGGCCGACCGCGGTGGTCAGCCTCTCCGGATCGCGGGCCGGCTATTCGTCCTCTTTGGTGTCCGTGTCGTAGACCGTCACATGGGCGACGCCCTCGTACGAGAAGGTCCGCGACAGCGAGGCCTCGTGCCCGGTGGTCCAGTTCGCCGCGCCATAGCCCGTATAGACCGTGGTCGTCTGGGTGCCGACCGCGATGGAGTCGTATTGCTGGCCGATCCGCTCGGGATTGGCTGCGACCATCACGAAGGCCTCCCCTTCCCGCGGCCGCAACTGGACCGAAAAGACCGGGCCGCGGTAGAAATAGTCCTCGGCGGCGAAGGTGCGCGTCGGCTCTCCCTGCGCGTCCAGAACGGTCACGTCCGGCGACAGGATGCGGTACGGCTCGAGAACCGAGCCGATCGACAGCATCTTGTCCCCGAGGTCCTCGGGCAGGGCGTAGATCACATAGGGGACGCCGCCCCTGGCCGTCGTCAGGCACGCGGTCTGCGCATCGATCACGGTGGTGACGATGTGCCCGTTGGTTTCCTTTTCCGGCGTGAGGCTGATCGCCGAGGCGAGGTCGGGCCGAAGCGCGCAGTCCTGGCGGCCATACTCGAGCACGGCCAGAGGCGGCGGCGGCAAGGCCGTGGCGCAGGCGGCGGACGCCGCCGCGCCCACGACGATCACGAGCGCCGAACGCATGCGGATCATCCGGACCCTCCTAGCGAAGCAGCTGGGCGGCCGTGTCGGCCACCTGGTTCAGGGCGTCTTCGATGCCCGCCGCGAGTCTGGTCGGGTCGGCCAGCAGGTCGCTGCGATTGTTGAAGGCGTATTCGGGGTTCGGGGGCAGGGTGACGACGCCCTCCGCGACATTGAGAGGATTGTAGACGATCTGGTTCTCCATCACCGTCGAGCCGTCGGAGACCTTGACCAGCTTGACCTGGGCCCAGACGCTCGGCCGGAACGGCTGGCCCGCGCCCGACGACATGTAGCCGTAGTAGTTCAGGGTGATGTCCAGATAGGCGTCGACCCCCTCGGGCGCCGCCGGATAGGTCTTGAGGAATTCGCGCTTGGCGCGGGCCTGTCCGGGCAGCGGCGCGACCGTATAGCCCTGGGCGCCGAGGGCCGAGATGAGCCGATCCTCCAGCCTGTCTTCGGCGTCGAACTGGACGACGGCCAGGGCGTCGTTGACGGCGTCCTGGCGCTCGGCCTGAATGCCGGCGTCGACCAGCGCGCCGATCAGGCCGAAGTTGGATCCGACCGACGCCACCTCATAGGCGATCGCCTTCTCAGGCACGGCGTCATCGACGACGACGATGCTTTCGACATTTGCGCTCGCGCGATCGTACGGCGTCGCCACATAGGGCGACGCGCACGCGCCGAGAGACAGGATCGCGGCGATCCCCAGAACTTTCCGAAACATTTGATATTCCCCCCTGGAAAGAGGGAGGAAACCGGTGACGCCGCAGGTTGTCAACGGGGCGCGATCGCAATCGACGGGCGATCGCGAAAATACCTCCGGGCGGTTGTGTGCGGCGGGCGTTGCGACCCCCGTCAGGCCGCGGCGAACACGCTCCGGAACAGGGTCGCGCCGTCGGCGGAGCCCAGCTCTTCCTCGAAGGCCCGGTCCGGGTGGGGCATCATGCCGAGCACATTGCCGCGCGCATTCTGCAGGCCGGCGATATCGCCGACCGAGCCGTTCGGGTTGTCGACATAGCGGAACACCACCTGGCCCTCGCCCTCGATGCGGGCCAGGGTCTCGGCGTCGGCGAAATAGTTGCCGTCGCCGTTGCCCTGCGTCATCACCACCTCGCGCTGGCCCTGATAGCCGGCGGTGAAGCGGGTCTGGCCGTTGGCCACGGTCAGGCTGATCGGCTTGCAGACGTATTTCAGTCCGGCGTTGCGCAACAGCGCCCCCGGCAGCATCCCGGCCTCGCACAGGATCTGGAAGCCGTTGCAGATGCCGACCACGGCCACGCCGTCGTCGGCGGCCTTTTTCACCGCCTGCATCACCGGCGACTGCGCCGCCATGGCCCCGCAGCGCAGGTAATCGCCATAGGAAAAGCCGCCCGGCAGAACGACGAGGTCCGTGCCGGAGGGCAGTTCGGATTGCGCATGCCAGACCTTCTCCACCTGGGCGCCGGCCTGCGCCAGCGCCTTGGCGACGTCGCCCTCGCGATTGG
>DASRXE010000131.1:0-2284 GCA_035654315.1 Brevundimonas sp. | reverse complement strand
CTGCTCGCCGCGATCGTGGAGAGCGGGCTGGATGTGCACCTGGCCCACCTGGGGACCATGGGAGTCTACGGCTACACCACCGCCGGCCTGCGCATCCCCGAAGGCTATCTGAAGGTCACGGTCGACACCGACTTCGGCCCGGCCGAGCAGGAGATCCTGTTCCCGCCGAACCCGGGCTCGATCTACCACATGACCAAGACCCAGGACGCCCTGCTGTTCCAGTTCTACGCCAAGAACGACGGCGTCCGGATCACCGACCTGCACCAGGGCATCGTCTGGGGGGCCCAGACCGAGGAAACCCGCCAGGACGAACGGCTGATCAACCGCTTCGACTACGACGGCGACTACGGCACGGTGCTGAACCGCTTCCTGATGCAGGCGGCGGTCGGCTATCCGCTGACGGTGCACGGCACCGGCGGGCAGACGCGGGCCTTCATCCATATCCAGGACACGGTGCGCTGCGTCGAGCTGGCGCTGAAGAACCCGCCCGGGGCCGGCGAGCGGGTCAAGATCCTCAACCAGATGACCGAGAGCCGCCGGGTCCGCGACCTCGCCGCCATGATCGCCGACATGACCGGGGCCGAGGTCCACAACGTCCCCAACCCGCGCCAGGAAGCCGACGAGAACGAGCTGGTGGTCGCCAACGACCAGTTCCGCGAACTGGGCCTCAAGCCGATCACCCTGGCCGAGGGGCTGATGCAGGACGTCACGGAGATCGCCCGCCGCTACGCCCATCGCGCCGACCTGAGCAAGGTTCCCTGCGTGTCGAGCTGGAACAGCAAGCGGGCCGAGGCGCTCAAGACCGATTCGATCCGGGTCGCGCCGCCGGCCGGCGCGCCGGCTCACGTACGGTCGGCCTGATCCGCGGATGCCCGTCGACGCCACGCCCGCCAATCTGCTGGTGTTCGGCGGCGGTTGGCTCGGCCAGGCCGCCGCCCGGGAAGCCGTCCGCCGGGGCGGCGGGGCCAGCCTGACCACCCGGGACCCGGCGCGGCGCGAGGCCCTGGCCGCCGAAGGGCTCCGCGCCTATGATCCGGACGACGCCGGGGCGCTGGAGCGCGATGTTCTCGAGACGCCGGCCATCCTCGTCACCGCCCCTCCGGACGGGGACGGCTGCCCGGGCCTGAAGCGGCTGATCCCCGCCATCACCCGCACCGGCGCCTTCCCGGACTGGATCGGCTATGTCTCCTCGACAGCCGTCTATGGCGACCGCGGCGGCGGCTGGGCCTTTGAGGACGATCCGCTCAACGCCGCCTCGCTGGAGGGCGCCCGCCGCGTCCGGGCCGAGCGCGACTGGCTGGACGCGGGACAGGGCATGGGGCTGACGGTGCAGATCTTCCGCCTGCCCGCCCTCTACGGCCCCGGCCGCTCGCCGCTGGACAAACTGCAGGACGGCACGGCCCGCATCGTCCGCAAGCCCGGCCAGGTGTTCAACCGCATCCATGTCGATGACGCGGTCTCCGGCCTGTTCGCCTCGATGGCCCGGCCGCGTCCCGGCGCCGCCTACACCCTGTGCGACGACGAGCCCGCCCCCGCCGACGCGGTCATGGAATGGGCGGCGGACCGGCTGGGACTGCCGCGCCCGCCCGAGGTCGATCTGGATGACCCGTCGGTGTCGGACGCCATGCGGCGCTTCTATCTGGACTCCAAGCGCCTCTCGAACGCGCGGGCGAAGGCCGAACTGGGCTGGCGGCCGCGCTATCCGACCTGGCGCGAGGGGCTGGAGGCGATGATCGGCGGCGGCGGGACATAGGCGACAACCACCCGAGACATTTCGGGCGAGACACCCGCGACATGGTCATCGACGACAAGCGTGACAGGCAGGACAGGCAGGACTCTGACCTCTCGCCTTGAGAGAGGGATCAGATCAGAACGGCAGGATGTTCCGCTGCCGGCTGTACGCCATGGTGCCGACGTTGGCGCCGAGGCGCAGGCCGACGCCGGTGCGGATCGGGGCCAGGACGATGCCGTCGGCGGCCTGATAGTTCACGCCCACGCCGCCGACCAGATAGGCCGAGCCCTCCACGCCGGGATAGCGGCGGTAGATCATGTCGGGGTGATACAGGCCGTAGACCAGGGTGAAGACCCGGCTGGCGTTGCCGCCGACGTCCCAGCCGATCGAAATGCCCTGCCAGAACACCTCCTGCGAGGCCGACAGGTCCTTCATGTGCAGCGCCCCGCGACCGTAGCGCAGGCCGATGCCGGCCGCGCCCGCGCCCTCCTCGCCGGCGATATAGGCGGTCGGGCGGTCGCCCTGGTCGGCGAAGATGCGTTCGATGGCGGC
>DASRXE010000130.1:0-5944 GCA_035654315.1 Brevundimonas sp. | reverse complement strand
CAGGCGGCCAGTTCCTTTTCGACCGCGCCGAACGGATCGTCGACGGCGTCCATGTGGATGCGACCGAGGGCGTTCATGACGAGGACGGTCTTGCCGGAGTGGGTCTCGAACAGATTGGCCCCGGCGCCGGGCGCGTCCATCAGGCGCGGATAGTTGAGCGGGCGGATCAGGCGCGGCTCGCGCACGATATAGGTCAGGGCCTCGCGCTGGTCCCAGCTGTGGTTGCCCAGGGTCAGGCAGTCGGCCCCCGCCATGAATAGCTCGCGGGCGGTGTTCTCGGTGATGCCGAAGCCGCCGGCGGCGTTCTCGGCGTTGACCACCACGAAGTCGAGCTTCAGGTCGCGCTTGAGCGCCGGCAGGTGATCGCTGAGGCCATCGCGGCCGGACTTGCCCACCACGTCGCCGAAGAACGCCAGTCTCATACCATTTGCCTCATGGGACGGCTCTATAGCCCCTCTCGGTCAGAACGCCATGTAGGCGGATATCGTGCGGCTGAAGCGGCAGATTTTCGATTTCCTGCCCGGCGTAGGCGAAGCCGATGCGGCGCGCGTCCGGCAGGGCCGCGAAGGTGCGGTCGTAGTAGCCGCCCCCCTGCCCCAGCCGACCGCCCCGCGCGTCGAAGGCCAGAAGCGGCGTCACGATCAGGTCGGGCGTGACGGTGGCGGCCAAGGGGAAGGGCGCGGGCACTCCGGCCTCGTCGAGCTCGAGCGGCTCGCCGGGGGACCAGTGGCGGAAGATCATCGGGGCGTCGCGCTCGATCACCACCGGCAGACAGAGCCGGCGGTCGAGCCGGGTCAGGGCCATGGACAGGGCGTCGGCGTCGATCTCCGAGCCGATGGCGCGATAGACGGCGACCGTTTCGCCGGGCGGCAGGTCGCCGGCGTGCTCCGCCGCCCGGAGCGAGGCTTCCGGGTCGAGGCCGGCCAGACGCTTGCGCGTGGCGCGCATGGCCGCCCGGAGTTCATGCTTGTCGGTCATGGGGGAGAGGTAGCGCATCGGAGGGGCGGTCGTCGCCCCCTCCACCACCGGCTTCGCCGGCGGTTCCGTCTGCGGAGAGGAAGGAGGGTGGCGGCGCCGCAAGAACCGTGAAGGGCGTTTAAATCCTCTCGACCTGGGTAGCCAGGTGGGCTCCGTGTGCCCGGGCCCTCAAGCCCAAACAGGGACAGATCCCTTCGAGTGAATTAAGGTCGCGAGGAAATGTTGCCTTCGACGAGGGCCGCAGCAGGACCCGCCGGGGACCAAGATAGTCGCTCCCCCGGGGCGGAACAATGGCGAGGCCTCAAAGTCCCTGGGCGATCTTCTCCAGCCGGGCGGCGACGGCGTTGAGGGCTTCGGCAACGCCATCGGGCGCCACTGACACCTCGGCGGCGGGCGCTCCGCCGTTCAGGCGGGCTTCGTGCAGTTCGTCGGCCAGCAGCAGGCCCGCCATCAGGAACAGGCGGATGTCGCCGACGTGGCCGACCTCGCCCGCCACCTGACGCACGTGGCCGTCGAACTGGCTGGCGAGGATGCGGACGCGCTCCTCCTGCCCGTCCGCGCAGCCGACGGCGTAGGGGCGGCCGTTGATCTCGACGGTCACCGTCGCCATCAGCGGGCCTCCTGTTCGGCCAGGCTGTCGCGGATGGCGTCGGCGGCGCGAGCGAGGACCTCGGCGGCGTCGCGGCCGGCGGATTCAAGCTCGTGGATGCGGGCGCGGTCGGTCTCGCTGGACGGTTGGGGGGCGAAAAGGTCGTCGTCCGGGGCGCGGCCGGCGCCGGCGGCCCGGCTCTTCAGGTCGAGCAGGCGGCGTTCGAGCAGCGCCAGAGCGCGATCCACCCGGTCCTTGGCGGCCGATGCAGCGTCCATACAGGTCACATCCTCCAGAATCCGTATAGAACCCGCCGGCGCGTCGGGGTAAAGCGGCGCGCCTCCCTTTTTCCGCCTCCCGACGAAAGGTCCCCCCGTGACCGACGCCCAAACCGTATCCGAAAAAGCCACGCCGAAGCAGATGGCCGACGCCATCCGCGTCCTGGCCATGGACGGGGTCGAGAAGGCGAAGAGCGGCCACCCCGGCATGCCGATGGGCATGGCCGACGTCGCCACGGTGCTCTTCTCCAAGTTTCTGAAGTTCGACGCCAGCCGCCCGGACTGGGCGGACCGCGACCGGTTCATCCTGTCGGCGGGGCATGGCTCGATGCTGATCTACGCCCTGCTGCACCTGACCGGCTACAGGGCGGCGACGAAGGAAGAGCTGTCCAACTTCCGCCAGTGGGGCTCGAAGACGGCCGGCCACCCGGAGTTCGGCCACATGCCCGGCGTTGAGACGACCACCGGTCCGCTGGGTCAGGGACTGGCCAACTCGGTCGGCTTCGCCATGGCCGAGCGGCATCTGGCGGCGAAGTACGGTGACGATCTGGTCGACCATCGCACCTGGGTCATCGCCGGCGACGGCTGCCTTATGGAAGGCGTGTCGCAAGAGGCCATCACGCTGGCGGGCCGATATCGGCTGAACAAGCTGACGGTGCTGTGGGACGACAACGAGATCACCATCGACGGCAAGGTCGGGCTGTCGGACGCCACCGACCAGAAGGCGCGCTTCAAGTCGGCGGGATGGGCGGTCAAGGCGATCGACGGCCACAACGAGCACCAGATCCGCGCCGCCCTGAAGTGGGCGACGAAGCAGGACAAGCCGACCCTGATCGCCTGCAAGACCCGGATCGGGCGCGGCGCGGCGACCATGGAGGGCAGCCACAAGACGCATGGCGCGGCGCTGGGCGCGGCCGAGGTGGCGGCGACGCGGCTGGGCCTGTCATGGACTCACGATCCGTTCGAACTGCCCGAGGGCGTCGAAAAGGCGTGGCGCAAGGTCGGCCGTCGGGGCGCGAAAGAGCGCAAGGCCTGGGAGGCGCGGCTGGCCGCCTCTCCGCAGGCGGCGGACTTCATCCGGGCGATGAACGGCGACTTGCCGGACGGAGCCTTCGCAGCGCTGGACGCGAAGATCGCCGAACTGGTCGAGACGAAGCCGGCGCAGGCCACGCGCCAGGCCTCGGGCGCCGCGCTGGACGAACTGTTCGCCGCCGTGCCGGAGCTGATCGGCGGCTCGGCCGACCTGACCGGATCGAACAACACCTTCGTCAAGGGCACGCCGATCCTCGACGCCCCGACCTATGAGGGTCGCTACGTCAACTGGGGCATCCGCGAGCACGGCATGGCCGCGGCGATGAACGGCATGGCGCTGCACGGCGGGGTGATCCCCTACGGCGGCACCTTCATGGTGTTCTCGGACTACAGCCGGCCCTCGATCCGGCTGGCGGCGTTGATGGGGATCCGGGTCGTGCACGTACTGACCCACGACAGCATCGGGCTGGGCGAAGACGGGCCGACGCACCAGCCGGTCGAGCATCTGGCGGCGCTGCGGGCCATTCCGAATCTGCTGGTGTTCCGCCCGGCCGACACCGTCGAGGCTATGGAGTGCTGGAAGCTGGCGCTGGAGCACAGGACCTCGCCGTCGGCGCTGGCCCTGTCGCGACAGAAGACAGCGGCGGTGCGCACCGCGGCGGCGGGCGAGAACCTGTCGGCGAAGGGCGCCTATGAGCTGAAGGCGGCGAACGGCGAGGCCAGGGCCACCCTGTTCGCCACGGGCACCGAGGTTCCGGTGGCGTTGGCGGCGGCCGAGACGCTGGAAGCCGAGGGCGTGCCGACGCGGGTGGTGTCGGTCCCCTGTTTCGAGCTCTTCTTCCAGCAGCCGAAGGCCTATCAGGACAGCGTCATCGGGCGCAGCACCGTGCGGGTGGCGGTCGAGGCCGCGATCCAGCAGGGCTGGGAACGGTTCGTCGGCGAGGACGGCGGCTTCGTCGGCATGGCCGGGTTCGGCGCTTCGGCCCCGGCGGAAGTGCTGTATGAACAGTTCGGGATCACCGCCGGTGCGGTGGTCCAGCAGGTCAAGGCGCGCCTCTGACGCGCATCCGGGGAGGGTGGGGCAATGGCGTCCAAGGGGTTTTCGGGGGCTCTGATCCTCCTCGTCACGGCCGTCGCCGCCCTGTCCGCCTGCGCCCCGGCGGCCGCCGACGCCGACCACCTGACCTGGGGTCCCGAGGCCCATCCCGGAGTCATGGCCCTGCCGCGCCTGACCGGCGAGGGTGCGGAGGGGCTGAACCGCCTGTTCGACGGCGTGGATGCGGCAGCCGAACAGACCCGAACGGACTGCCTGTCGGCGGAGAACGACAACGCCGGTTACGAGCGCTTCCTCTGGGCCGACTTCACCGGCCCCCGCTTTCTGTCGATCACGGTCAACGAGAGCTATTACTGCGGCGGAGCCCACCCCAGCATAGACATCCGCCGGATGACCTTCGATCGGCGCACCGGCGGCCTGCCGGACTGGCGAACCCTGTGGCCAGGGGCCGGTATAACAGTCTCCACCGAGGGTTACGGAAACCTGCCGGCCGTCACCAGCGCCCCGGCCCTGACCGGCTGGTTCCGCGCCGCCGTTCGCGCCGACCCGGCCAGCGACGCGGAATGGCTGGCCCAGTGCGACGCCTACTACGGCGACGATCCGGTGGATGAGCCGGTCACGGTCTGGCTGGACGCTAAAACCGGAGGCGTCGGCCTGGATTGGGCCTTCCTGCCCCACGTCGCCATGGCCTGCGGGTCGCCCCAGATCATGCCTGTCGACGAGGCGGCGCGCCTTGGGGCGTCCGGGGAACTGGTCGAGGCCTTGCGGCAAGGCCACGCCGCCCGCGCCTTCCACGACCCGGCCGCCGAATGACCCGCGCCTTCCTGCCGATCCTGTGCGCGGCCTGGCTGTCGCTGGCGATCGTCCCGGCGTTGGCGCAGACGCCGGTCGAGACGCCGATCGTCATCGGAACGTCCTACGCCCTCCCCTCCTCCACCTACGGCGGGACACGGGAGGTTAATGTCTGGCTGCCGCCGGGCTATGGTGAGAGCGAGGAGACCTATCCGGTGCTGTACCTGCTGGATGGCGGGTACCAGCAGGACTTCCACCACATCTCCGGCCTGGCGCAACTGGGCACGGTGAACGGGACGACGCGGGACGTGATCGTGGTCGGCGTCGCCTCGGGCGCGCGGGTGACGGAGCTGACCTTCCGGTCAGAGGACCCGGAGGTGGTCGCCGAACATCCGGCCCACGGCCAGTCGGAACGGTTCCGCCGCTTCATCGCCCAGGAGGTGCTGCCGTTCGTCGAGGGGCGGTTCCGCACCGGCGGCGACACGGCGCTGATGGGCGAGTCGCTGGCCGGTCTGTTCGTTGTCGAGACCTTCCTCAAGGCGCCGGAGATGTTCGACCGCTATGTCGCAGTCAGCCCCAGCCTGTGGTGGGACGGCGGCAGGCTGGCGGCGCAGGCGGGGGCGCATCTGCGCGACCACTCCAATGACCCGCGGACGCTGATCCTGACGCTGGGCGACGAGGGGCCGGAGATGCAGGCGCCGATGGACGTGCTGGTCACCAACCTGCGCGACCACGCCATGCCGGGACTGGACTGGTCGTTCACACCGCGGCCGGACGAGAGCCACGCCACGATCTATCACGGGGCCGCGCTGGACGCCTTCCGTCGGCTGTTTCCCACGCCCAGGCCCTGATCCCGAGGACGAACCGATGAAGCTGGGCACGCCGCTATCCGACACCCCTACGCGGGTCATGCTGCTCGGCGCCGGAGAGCTGGGCAAGGAGGTCGCCATCGAGCTGCAGCGGCTGGGGGTCGAGGTGATCGCCGTCGACCGCTATCCGAACGCCCCGGCCATGCAGGTGGCGCACCGCAGCCATGTCATCCCGATGACCGATCCGCAGGTGCTGGCCGGAGTGATCGCCGCCGAGGCGCCGCACATCATCGTGCCGGAGATCGAGGCCATCGCCACCGAGGTGCTCGTTGAAATCGAGGCGGCCGGCCATGCGGTGGTGATCCCGACCGCGCGGGCGGTCCACCTGACCATGAACCGCGAGGGCATCCGG
>DASRXE010000129.1:0-6790 GCA_035654315.1 Brevundimonas sp. | reverse complement strand
ACAGCACCACCGCGACCGTCTGCGGGTATTCGTTCTTCAGATAGTTGGCGAGGACGGCCTCGTTCACATTGCCGAGCTTGTCCCACATGGTGCGGCCGGCGGGGCCCCGGATTTCCTCCATCAGGGCGTCGACCCGCTCGGGGGGCATGAAGGAGTTCAGCAGGCGCTGGGTCTGCTCGTAGCTGCCCATGACCGCGCCCGAGCCGCTCATGCCCGAGACGAACTCGACCATCAGCTCCTCGACCACGACCGCCGAGACGGTGCCCAGCGAGGCCATCGCCTGGGAGATTTCCTTGATCTCGTCCTCGTCAAGGCTCTGCCACAGGCGGGTGTGGTCCTCGCCCAGCGACAGCAGGATGACGGCGGCCTTCTCGGGGCCCGTCAGTTTCCTGACGTCCTCGACGGCCGGCTTTTTGGAGACGAGGCGGGCGGCCATCAGCCTTCGTGCACCCAGCTGCGGAGGATGGAGGTGGACTCGTCAGGATGCTTCTCGACGAAGTCGGCGACCTTCTTGACCGAGGAGGCCTTCACCTGACCCTCGATGCGGGCGATGTCGAGCCGCTGCTCCATCTCCGACGGACCGCCGGGGCCGGTCAGCTGGGGCACCTGCGCGCCGCCGGCGCCGACCATGGTGGTCTGCAGCGCCGTCACCGGCACGCCGCCGGCTCCGGCCAGCTGGGGCTGACCGCCGCCCGTGGCGCTCTTCAGCAGCGGGCGCAGCACGAAGAAGATCAGCAGCACGCCGGTGATCAGCAGGACCAGCAGCTCGACGCCGCGCATCAGGTCGTTCTTGGTGAAGTTGAACAGGGACGAGCCGGCCTCGACGCCGCCGACCGCCGCGACGTCGCGGTTGAAGCGGACGGCGGTGACCTGGACGATGTCGCCACGCTCGGCGTCGAAGCCCACCGCCGCCTTGACCAAGGCCTCGATCTTGGCGCGGACCTCCTCCGAGACCGGGGTGTAGGTCGGCTCGCCCTCGCCGTTGGCGGGCGGGGCGTAGCTGCCGTCCACGGCCACGGCGACGGCCAGCTTCTTGACCTCGCCGGCCTCCTTGATGGTGGTCGTGGTGGTGTTCGAGATCTCGTAGTTGGTCGTCTCGGTGTTCTGGGTGTCGCGCGAGCCGATCGGGGTGGCGGCCGGATCGGCGCCGCCGGGGATGTTGTTGGTCGCCGTCGCGCCGGCGTCGTTGAGCCCGGTGGTGTCGGCGCTTTCCGAACCGTTCATGGAGGTGGAGCGCACGACCTGGCCGTCCGGATCGAAGCGTTGTTCCTGGGTGGTCGAGCGGCTGTGGTCGATGTCGGCAGTGACCTGCACGCGGGCGGCGCCGACGCCGACGACGCCCTCGACGATGTCCTTGATGCGGGCCTGCAGCTGGGCCTCGGTGGAGGACTTGGCCTCTTCGGCCGAGGCGGCGCTGAAGCCGGCGTCGTCGGAGCCCGCCGCGAGAGTGCGGTTGGCCGTGTCGGTCAGGGTGACCTTCTCGGGCTTCAGATTGGGAACGGACGAGGCGACGACGTTGCGGATCGACTGGACCTGGGCGCTGGTCAGGGTCCCGCCGGTGACGCCGACGACGACGGCGGCGGTCGGATCGGCGGCGGCGGTCTGGAACAGCTGGCGCGACGGCAAGGCGATCATCACCCGGGCCGAGGTGATGCCGCGCATGCTCATGATGGTGCGGGCCAGCTCGCCCTCGAGGGCGCGCTTTTCGTTGAGGTTCTGCTGGAATTCGGTCTGGCCCAGCACCGACTGGTTGTCGAATATCTCGTAGCCGACCGAGCCGGAGGTCACGAGGCCCTTGCCCGCGACCAGCAGGCGCGCCTCGCCGACCTCGTCGCGGCTGACGAAGATGGTCGAACCGTCGCCCTTCGAGGAATATTTGATGCCGGCGCTGTCCAGCGCCGTGGTGATCTCGGAGGCCTCGCGCAGGTCGAGGTTGGAATACAGCAGGGCGTCAGGGGCCTGGCCGATACGCAGCATGATGGCGACCAGCACCGCCGCGACGCCGGCGGCGACGCCCAGCACCACGGTCAGCCGACCGATCCCAAATCTCTGCAACGCCGCCGTAAAGCCGCCCACGCGCTCCGCCTCGATACTGGCGGGAGACCGAACACGCCCGCTAGGCAGAAACTGCCGCCTGCTTGGTAAACGCCGCGTTAAGGGGCCGACGACTTACAGCGCGCCCATGGCCATGAAGGCGCGTCCGGCGGCGAAATCGCCGGCTTCGAAGCGCGCCGAGGCGACGCTGCCATCGCGGAAATGAAACTCCACCAGGAAGGTCTCGCGCGGGTCGAGGCGCGCCAGCCGGTCGGCGGCCCAGCCCGGAAAGCGCCACGCCTCGCCGGCCCGCCGACCCTCGGCGAGCAGGGCCGGATCGGCAGGCGACACACCGGTAGCCCAGACGCTGGCGCGCGAGGAGGCCGGAGCCAGTCCGCTCCCCGACAGCCAGGCGTGCGGCGCCCTGGCCTCGTCGCGGAACACAATGCGCGCGGCGTTGGGGCGTGACCGGCCGACGAATGAGACGACGGCGGTCAGGGCCGCGGCGTCGGTCTCGCCATAGCCAAACTTCACCGGCGAGGCCCCGACCGTCGAGGCCTGCATCAGCCGCCAGCCCGGCCGCGTCCAGGCGGTGCGGTCTGCGATCCAGGCGCGCTCGGCGCCCGGAAAGATCATGCGGGGCGTGCGTATCCAGCCCGAGAAGGCGCCGTCGACGCGCTCGCGCACCGTGGCCAGTTGCGGGTCCCGGCAGGACACGGTTTCGGCCCGGAAGCGGGCGCGGGCCGCCACGGCCTTCAGGTCGGCCTCGGCCGCGCCTGAGCGGAGGGCGGCGCCGCGCGCCTGGGCAGTGGCGGCGGTCAGGGCGGCGTCGACCGCGGGCGCGAACAGGCCGCAGCGCGCGTCGGCGGCGACGACGAAGGCCCGCTCGTAATAGGTGTCGGCCGGTTCAGCCCACGCGGCCGCGGGTCCCGCCAGCGCGGCGGCGGCGGCGAGCAGGATGGCTTTGGTCATGAAGGCGTTCTGCCCTATCGTCATGGGCCGCACTCTACGCGCCACGCGTTCCGGTCCGGTTTCCGAGCAGGGTTAGCGAATTGCTTCTTTCCACCGATCTGTGGGCAGCCGCCCTGATCCGCCGCGCCGAGCTGGCGGGGGCCTTCGCGACGGTCGCCCGCCGGGGCGACGCCCGGGCCGGGACGGTCATCGTCAAGGCGTTCGACACGTCCACGCGCCGCGCCAGACTCTATAGTGAGGCTTTCGGGCCGGACGGCGAGCGGTTGTGGATGCAGCCGGTCGAGAGCGAGTCCGAGAGCGAACTCGACCAGTATCTGGAGCGGCAGGTGGGCTACGATCCGGACCTGTGGATCATTGAGATCGAGGACCGGGAGGGGCGGCATTTTATTACGGAGAAGGTGGCTTAGGGCGATAGGGGCTAGGGGCTAGGGGCTAGGGGCTAGGGGCCGGCATGAAGGGCTATGAAGACTTGGCGGTTTGGCAGAAGGCCATGGACCTGGCAGCGATGGTCTACGCGCTGGCGCCCCTCATGCCGAAGCACGAGCTCTACGGGATGACCAATCAGATGCAGAGGGCGGCCAGTTCTGTTCCTGCGAATATCGCTGAGGGATATCAGCGCGGCACGAGAAAGGACTACGCTCGCTTTATCGCCATCGCCCGGGGTTCCCTGGCGGAAACTGAGACGTTTTTGATGCTCGCCATCCGCATCAAGCATCTTCCCGGTTCAGCGGCGGGCCCATGCCTGGAGACCGCAAGGGAAGTTGGCCGGATGCTCACCAGCCTCAAGCAGAAGCTGGATGCATCACCAGCCCCTAGCCCCTAGCCCCTAGCCCCTAGCCCCTTCCCTAACCGCTCCTTTCCGCCGCCGCCGCCGGTGCGAAATCCTTAACGACGTTCGGGAACGGAACCGCAAGCGCCTGCCGCTAGGGTCACCTGTAACGGGCCGCGATGAGCCCGGAGATGATGGGTGTTTTCGATGCTCTTTCTGCTGAACGACGTTGTGTTCGACCTGGACGAGACCTGCCCGGTCACGCCCGGCGACGCGCGCCGTTTCGACAAGCTGGGCTTCGACTATGTGCTGGCGCTGGGCTGTGAGCTGTTCGCCGAGGACCCGCTGCTGCACCACAACGATCCCGAGCGGGCCCGGCGTCTGGCGTGGCTGATCCACGACCGTTCGCCCGAGGTCAACGCCGCCCTGTTCGCGGCCCCGGCCGCGGCCTGCGATCCCGATCTGGTCGAGCCGCAGTTCTGCGCCCTGCCCGGGCCGGTGATGCGCCAGCTCAAAGCCCGCGCGTCCAAGGGCAAGCTGGACGTGGTGGCCGCCGACAAGGCGGTCTGGATGCGGCTGGCAGCCTGAGGGCGAGCACCCGCACAACCGTGGACAGTGCAGCCCTCGACCGCTAGCAAGGCGGGGGGGAGAGGGCGCCATGACAATCACGATCATCCGGACGGGCCTGATCGCGCTGGCCGGGCTGTTTCTGGCATTCGCCGGGCCCGCCCACGCCGACTGGCGCCGGGCGGAAAGTCCGAACTTCATCGTCTATTCCCAAGGCCCCGAACGCGCGTTGCGGCGCTACGTCCGCAACCTGGAAATCTACGACTTCTTCCTCCGGGCGCGCATGGGACTGCCGGCCTCGACGGCCGGCCGCAAACTGCCGATCTATCTGGTGAACGGTCGATCGGGCCTCCTCGAGATCAATCCCGCCACGGGTGACAATGTCGCTGGGACCTATTTTCCGACCGGAGAGGATATCTTCGCGGTCGCCATCGACGATCGCGAGCAGGACTATCTGTTCCACGAATATTTTCACCACTTCAGCCATCAGATCGAAGCGACGGCCGGATACCCGGCCTGGCTGGTGGAGGGCCTGGCCGAATATTTCATGACCGCGGAAATCTCGGCTACGACGGTCAAGATCGGCGGCTTCAACGAGGGCCGGGTCTACGGACTGTTCACCGCCAACTGGCTTCCGCTCGACGATCTGGTGAGCAAGCGGTTCGCAGAGGTGAGCCCGACACAGCGGGTAAACTATTATCCCCTCGCCTGGCTTCTGACCCATTGGTTCATGAGCGACGACGCCCGCCGCGAGCAGCTTTCCGCCTACGTCAGGGACCTGCACCAGGGCGCCGACTCCGTGCCGGCCATGGAAAAAGCCACCGGCATGACGATGGAGGAAATACGCCAGCAACTGCGCCGCTACCGACGGCTCATGGTCAACCATTATACGGCCGAGTTCCCGGAGACCCCGATCACCATCACACAGTTGCCGCCGTCAGCCGACGACCTGTTGCTCATCAGTCAACGCCTCAAGGTGGGCGTGGCGGAGGACGAGCGAGCCGGGACAGCCGAACTCGTACGCCGTCTGGCGGCGCGCCACCCTGAGGATCCGTTCGCCCTGCTCCAGCTGGGCCACGCAGAACTGCATTTCGGGGACCCCGAAGTCGGCGAAGCCATTCTGGAGCGGCTGCTGGAGCGGGAGCCGGAGAACGTCGAGGCGCTGCAGCTGATGGCGAGCCGGTACATGCGCCTCGCGGAGGACCGGCCGGCCGAGGTGCTGCCGCTGATGCGACGGGCGCGCACCTATCTGGGGAGGGCCTATGAGGCCGATCCGGCGCAGTACCGCACGCTGCACCTGCTGGCCCAGACGCGGCAGGTGGAGGCCGACTATCCGACCGAGAACGACCTGCTGATGTGGGATCTGGCGTTCCGGCTCGCCCCTCAGCTCGCATCGATCCGGCTCGGATTCGCCAGCGCCCTGATGAGCGCTGAAGAATTCGACGAAGCCGTGATCATTCTGCGCCCCCTCGCCAACGCCGCGCACGGGGGCGCGGCTGCGGAAATGGCGGCCAGTCTGATGGAGCGCGCAAGACGCCGTCAGGCGTCACCGAGCGCCGCAGACGTGGAGGCCGCCGTCGACGAAGAGCGAGCCGGCGACGGCAAGGAAGAAGACGCGCCGGCCGCCGGCTAGACCAGTACGTTGAAGACCACGTGCACCACGGTGGCGCCGAGGATGATCACCCCGAATCCGACCAGCAGGCTGACGGCGGGATGCGGCCCCTCGCGGGGCGGCGTCGGATCGACGGAGGGATTGAGCGCCATGGCCGTTCCTTGCGTTTCCAGGGCGGCGCCCGATTGCGTGACCGGACGTCTCGCCTGACAGGACAATGACTCGGAAAGCCCTTCGTTGCGAGGGGGTATTCACATCGGGTGACATCCGGGTCCGTCCGCGGTAACTCCCGCCGCCCCAACGGAACGAACATGTCGAAGCTCACTCTCGAACAGGAGGCCCTGCGCCGCAGGACCTTCGCCATCATCGCGCACCCGGACGCCGGCAAGACCACGCTGACCGAGCACATCCTGCTGGCCGGCGGGGCCATCCGTGCGGCCGGCGCCGTGCGGGCGCGGGGCGAGAACCGGCGCACCCAGTCCGACTGGATGAAGATCGAGAAGGAGCGCGGCATCTCGGTCTCGGCGTCGGTGATGACGTTCGAGCACGACGGCAAGATGTTCAACCTGCTCGACACGCCCGGGCACGAGGACTTTTCGGAAGACACCTACCGTACTCTGACCGCGGCCGACTGCGCCATCATGGTGCTCGACGCGGCCAAGGGCATCGAGCCGCAGACGCTGAAGCTGTTCGAGGTCTGCCGCCTGCGCGACATCCCGATCATCACCTTCATCAACAAGCTGGATCGCGAGGCCCAGGACCCGATGGCGCTGCTGGACGAGATCGCCAGTCGGCTGCAGCTGGACCCGGCCCCGATCTGGTGGCCGGCCGAGAGC